>CAZDEM010000149.1:0-5144 GCA_964504315.1 uncultured Sulfurimonas sp. | reverse complement strand
TTCCATATAAATCTGTCTATTTACCAAATCCCTAACTTCTTCTAGTCGGTGCGTTACAAACAGCAGTACTTTATCTTCTTCGTTTTGCTTAAGCAACCTGTAAAAATCATCTCTTGCTTTTGGATCAAGATTTGCAGTAGGCTCATCATAGATAATAATATCACTTTTTTTCGCTAAAGAGATGGCTATAAGAAGTTTTTGCTTCATTCCGCCACTCAACTTAAAAAATGATTTACTCAAGTTTGAAGTAATATCAAGTTTCATCTCATTTGCATAATACTTAATACGCTCTCTATCTACTTTAGCACTGACCCCAATATATTCAATTAATTCAGCAATGCTCAAACGAATTGGAGGCGGAAGCTGCGGCACAAAACTGATATGCTCCAGAACATCGAGTCTGTTTTTTATGGGATTCAAGCCATTAATGAGTACTTCACCATCATTTGGATGATAGTAACCCATAATAGAGCGTACAAGTGTTGTTTTTCCCGCACCGTTTGCTCCCATTAAAGCAATAGACTCATTTTTTTTGAATTCACAGTTAACGCTGTCTAGCGATACATTTGAACCAAATTTCTTTGTTAAATTTGTAATTTTTATCATAATTACACCAAACTTTTTAATCTAAAATCAAAATTAAGTGCATCAGCATGACACACATCTATACAACGTCCACACAGTGTACAGTCAGCACCAGTGATATATTCATGAGTGATGCCCTCTTCTTCTCTTTGTTTGTCATATTTTGCCTTTGTAATCTCTAGAACCTGATTTTCAAAACAGACATCAGAACAGACCATACAGTGATCACAGTTATCATTCCACTCAATACGTAAAGCAGAAACTTTACTGATCATACCATAAGTAGCACCAATAGGACAGATATAAGTACACCATGCACGTCGAGCAAAGAAAACTTCAAAAGCAAATACAATGAGTACCCAAACTAGTGATAAACTCCATCCATATGCAATGGCACGACTCAAAATTCCAACAACACTAAAGGTTTCAAAGACCAAATAACCGCTTGTGAAAGCTAAAATCAAAAAAATTGCCCAGAAAAAGTATTTTATACGATGATCAAATTTACGATCTTTAATAATCTTTTTTGCAACTAAAGTATTATGCCATTTTTCACCTATCTCACTCAGTATCCCATAAGGGCATACCCAGGCACAGTAACTTCTACCTCCAACAAGCAGATAAAAGATAGTAATAGTACTTACACCAATAATAATATTAATATGTAGATGATGCTCTGCCATAAACATCTCTAATGTTGTAAAAGGATCAATAAGGTGAAATCCTAAAAATCTTGAACCGTTGAGCGTTCCTTCAAGTGTTTGAATATCAATAGCAAAAGAGAGAAAAAAGAGAAGATGCACAGAGATGACAACAATCCATCTTTTGGCTCTAATACTCAGTTTTTTCTTTCCATCTTTTGTTGTACTGAAAAATGTTGATAAAAACGATGTTCTTTTTATGGTCTCTCTACTATTATACTTATCCATTTTTCTACCCTGTTATTTAGAATTTTTAAGTGCCTCAGCGCGTGCTGGAAATTCCCCTATCTCTTTTGCCAATCTTTTCAAATCATCTTGAGACAAGTGAAGTAACAAACCTCGCATAATCATATTCTCTTTTCTGCCAGATTTAAAATCATCCAGTTTTTTATAAAGTTCATCAGCACTTTGTCCAAAAAGTTTAGGACCCATGAGTTTTTTACCATACTGCATACCGCTGCCATCAACACCATGGCAAGAAGAACATTTACTTTTATACTCATCACTTACTTTAAAGCTTCCAATATTTCCGGCTTTATCTCTAAGTGCCGTTAATGCTTCATTCTCTTTTTCTCTATCACTTTTTGCTTTTGGCTCACTGTCTATTTTTGTCGTAGCGACTCTATTACCGATATCTTCAGTAATCCTACCAGCTTCTCCACCATTGTAAGCACCGCCGTTTGAGGCAACCCACGCCATTAAACCAACTGTTAATAGTGTAAAAAATCCTGCTATTATATTTTTTACCCCAAGGGCACTTGTTTTACTGCGCATTTTTATTCCTTATCTTTTGAATTTCAACATTAAAATTATATATATCTTTTGCTATTGCTCGTATCTCTTTATCACTCATATTATGAATTAAGTCATTCATAAATACATTTTTCTTTTTTCCTGTTTTAAAAGCAATAATTTTATTGTAAATATAATCAGCATTATGACCAAGAAGTGACGGCCCAAGCACACCGTTAGCATAATCATCATGACATGCAGAACATTTCAATCTAAATGTAGGGCTTAGCTGTTTTGCAAGTAAAGAAACCTGAACTCTTTCATAGGGACTTCTGATATGGGTGTAGGCATCGAGCTTCGTTCGCGGTCGAACACGGACAGAAGCATCTTCATTTGCAGGTTGTGCATTTTGATCATACTCACTTTTTTCACCATAATCATAATAAAAAGAATTTTTATTCCCAGATTTGCCCTTATTGATTTCATCTGTATTTGATTTTACTTTTACAGCATACTCATTTTTATTTGCTACAACTTCAATTTTTGGAGTAGCTGCGGTAGCTGTGACACTATCTATCTGTTTCTTTTCATCAGACTCTTTTTTATCTCCGCAAGCAGAAAAACTAATGATTATTAAAAAAGTCGATGCTAATAATATACTCTTATTCATGATATTCCTTGACTTTTATTTCCATAGTACTCTTCATAAGTCATTCTGGGTTTTACTACTATTGACGGTGTTGACGTCGGACAGACATCCTGACATGCACCGCATCCTATACATCCCTCATAAATCTCCGGACGTTTTCCACCTTTGGCATCAGGTACCATGGCAATTGCACTTAGGGGATTTGGTACTGGGCACATATCAGCACATAAATTGCATGCTTCTCCTTCTCGGCCCATAAACTTTTTAATAAGTTCTTCCTCTTCAGGTGTTTCATTTCTTACAGATTTTGTAAAGGCTAGCATCTTATTATCATAACCTTCCGGAATTGGTGTACGACTAATACCTAAACAGGTATCCGGAAATTCTAAAACAGCAATTCCCATTCTAATATCTTCTGCCTTTTCTGTCTTATGATCAAGTGCCCCACTTGGACATGCCAAAACACACGGTACTGCATTACAAGCATAGCACGCTCGTATATTAGGGTCTATAAAAGGTGTGCCTTCTCCTGCTCCTGTATCCATATCATGGAGTTTTATTGAATGATAGGGACAGACCTGCAAACACTGACCGCATTTAATGCAAAGAGCTAAAAAATCTTTTTCAGGAACTGCTCCCGGCGGTCGAAGTTTGTTTTCTTTCCCTTCAAGATAAGGACTAAAAACAATACCTCCCCCCATCACAAGACCCAATAAACCTAATGTAGAATACTTAACAAAATCTCTTCTGTCTGTTTGTACTTTTTTTGCCATGATTATCCTTTATTAAATTGCTTTTCGCATTTTTGGTTTTTTATCTTCCATTAAAAAGAGTGGTTTTGAAAATGGAGCAAGTTTTGCTAAAAAATTCAGCAGCGATATAACCGGTGAACCGTAGAAAAATTTCACATTATTGTTATAGATCCAAAGCTGATCGGCATATCTGTAGACTTTATGCGGTGTATCACCTATTCCGTCACCATTATTATCAAAACCCGTATAATTATCCCAATAATTGCCTTCAATTTCATTTTCTTGCGTTCTATCCCGCTTACTGTCATTGACAATATCTTCAATATTTCCAATAATAACGTTATTTTTAATAATATTACTTATACTTAAAGAGTGAAAATGGATAGCTTCTGCGTTATACAGGATTTTGTTCCCTTCTATAATATTATGCGTATCTGGTTCAAAAGGTGATCTATCAATATAAAATCCCTGTGCACAGTAGATGACAGTATTGTTTTTCAGGGTAAAATTGGAAGCATCTTTAAGTCCTATACCCATTCCTGTCGCACCTAAAGAACTTTTAACAATATTTCCTGTTGCTATAGAGTCTTGTGAATACATAAAAAATATACCTACTGAATTGTTTTCATATCTATTGTTTGTAATAAAATTTTTTCCTGCATACATAAAGTGCAGAGAATATCTGTTATCTTTTCCAAAATTGTTTTCAATAGTATTACCATGAGAATACCAGACAACCATATCACGTGATTTTATTAAAGAGTTGCCCTTTATGATATTGTTGTTTGAGTACCACAAACGTAAACCGTCTCCACGCAAGCCTAAAGGAAGTTTTTTGGAAGTAATTTGGTTATTGCTTATAATTGAATTGTTAACCATCTGTAAATCTATACCAAAAAGACAATTTTTAATAATGCAGTTACTAACTTCGCACTGTTTTATTTTTTTCATTTTACTCTTGGCCATAGAGATCGCACCATCAAGTTTCTCATGTCTGCTGCCGCTGTTAATAATAGTCAAATTTTTCAGCGTCACATATGAACTCTGCACTTTTATGACGATACCTTTGTTTTGACCATCAATGATAACGCCTTTTGCCTGTCCTATAATAGAAAGTGGTTTATTGATATGGATGTTGCCTTTATAGACTCCGGCAGGAAGTTTTAAAATTGAACCGGCAGGTGCACCGTCTATTGCATCTTGCAATACATTGGCACTCAAATGGCTAATAATAACAATAGCAACAATCAATAAACCTTTTAACATCTGTACAACCTGACTTATTTTTTACTTTCCATCTCTTTAAGAGCTTTTTGTTTTGCAAAAAACGCCAAAAGGCTGAAAAGACTTATCAGAAGTATCATATAAAAACCTATTGTCGGGTAGGAGTGTGTTGTAAATTGAGCAATTTTTCCATCTCCAAAAACAGTCGGCATAAAGGGTTTAATTTTAAAAGCTCCCCAATCATGTAAATTATGTCCAAACCAATAGAGCCAATAGGAATAATCGCCTATAAAAATAAGCGGCAGCGCAATAGGCACAAGCATAATATAGCTATAGATTTTTTTATTGTAAATCATAAAGAAAATCATTCCCAAAGAAAGTGCTAAAAGGGCATATGACCCTATCGCACGTTCAATGTGCCCACCTCTCCACATAGGATCCATTCCTACATAGTGATTGATTGTATCCATTTCATGTACCTCTCCACTATATCCGTCAAAA
>CAZDEM010000148.1:0-5145 GCA_964504315.1 uncultured Sulfurimonas sp. | reverse complement strand
ATACGCTTCCTTTTGCGCTTGTTTTGACTGTGTGGCTTGTAAAAACTTTTGCTCCTTCTGCTGAGGGACACGGAACAGAAAAAGTAATATCAGCTGTGCATAAATATGACGGAAAAATCAATGTTTCTGTTATTCCTGTAAAAACACTGGCAACCGTATTAACAATTTTTGCAGGTGGTTCAGTCGGTAAAGAAGGTCCGGGTGCACAAATCGGAGCAGGGGTAGCTTCATATTTGTCTACTCTTTTAAAATTTCATAAACAAGACAGAAAAAAATTGGTAATCTGCGGAATCAGTGCCGGTTTTGCTACAGTCTTCGGCACACCGATTGCTGGGGCTATTTTTGGCGTTGAGGTTTTAATTATCGGCGTCATTATGTATGATGTGCTCTTGCCTTCATTTATCGCCGGTTTTGCCGCATTTACAACAGCCCAGTTCTTAGGTATTGAATATACATATTATGATTTGCACTTTTTTCAAGATGTCTCTTTGGACTTTTGGCTTATCATGAAAGTGGTCCTTGCCGGACTCTTTTTCGGTTTTGTCTCCGATATAGTTATCACCTCTGTCTCTTATACGCATAGTCTTGTCAAAAGTATTAAAGTAAGCACATATATAAAAGCGTTCGTCGGTGGACTTCTTATTGTCGCTTTAACGCTTGTGTTCGGTGAGCAGTATATAGGTTTGGGACTTGGTACAATCGCTGATGCTCTTAATCCAAATGTTACACTTTCTCAAGATATTCACTGGTATACCTTTCTTTTAAAAACAGTTTTTACATCGCTTTCACTTGCAGCAGGCGGCAGCGGTGGAGTCATTACACCGATTTTTTACATAGGTGCGACAAGTGGGCACTTCTTTGGTTCTATTATTTCCCCTGAACATATTACACTTTTTGCGGCACTCGGTTTTGTGAGTGTTGTTTCGGCTACTACAAACACGCCTATTGCCTCAACTATTATGGCTGTGGAACTTTTTGGTATAGATATCGCGCATTATGCAGCACTTGCAGCGGTAATCAGCTTTTTGATTTCAGGGCACAGAAGTATATTTTCTTCACAGATTTTGGCCATGAGAAAATCTGAGATGTTAAGTGTAAAAATAGGTGAAGAGGTAGAGAATATAAACATCTCATTAGAAGAGCATGAGATGGATAAAATAGAAAAATTCCGCAGAAGACTCCATAAAAAAAATAAAAAGCGTTAAAAAAAGAATTTTTATAAATCACCCAGTTTTAATCGTAAGCCTTTTATGTGAGAAACCGGATAGGCGAAAGTAAGTCCTCTTCCGTCTCCTGTAATGTCAAGTTTTGTTATTATTTCTTTTATTATCTTATCTACATTTTTTGTCTGGGTAATAAACATTAAGTTTGCATCCGTTGCATCAGAATGGAGCCTGTCATAAAAATTCTCCATATGTTCAAAACCCATACCGTGTGCACTCATAATCGTCACACCTCGGGCACCCGCATCTCTTGCCGCTATAAGTGCTTCTTCTTGTTTATTTTGCGGTACGATTACATGTACGGCCGAAAAGCTCATAAGGTATGAGTGTCGGGAGTTTGTGTCCGATACGGTTATAGTTGAGAGTTCCATATTGTTAACATCTTCTAAGGCATGACGCAGTTCATTTAGCTGAATCTCTTCTTTTTCAGACTCTCCTTTTACCCCCATTTTTTCTGTGATGATGCCATATAACATGACTGTTATCATAGGAAACAAAGAAGCAAAGGCGATGAGCCCGAAACCGTCTATAAGAGGATCTCGTCCGGGAATATTTGTAGCAAGACCGAGTCCGAGTGCGGCAACAAGAGGTACTGTCACCGTTGAAGTTGTGACACCGCCACTGTCGTAGGCAATGGGAACAATATACTTAGGTGCTAAAAATGTGAGAACAATTACGAGCATATATCCAGCCATAATGTAGTAAACAATTTCACCGCCTACAACGATTCGGTATGCACCAAGCGCAATGCCTATAGCAACGCCAAGAGCAACAAAAAGACGTAGAACAAAGTCATTGATTTTTTCATCACTTATCTCTTTGGCTTTTCGTGCGATTGCTGTCAGCGCGGGTTCTGCCATAGTTGTTGAAAAACCAATTAAAAAACCGAAAGAGTAAATGATAAGCTCACTGTCATATTGCGTAAGTTCGGCAGCCATCGTCTCGCCAACAGAAAAAAGTCCCATTTCCAGACCGACTATAAATGCATCAAGACCGAATATGACAAGTCCGAAGCCTATAATGACATTTTTAATATTATCTATAGGTTTTTTTAAAATAATGTATTGGAAAAACAGAATAACGCCTAAAATTGGAATAACATCGCTGATAACACCAAGTAAGCCTTGTAAAATAGAAATGATGTCAAAGTGTATTTTTACAGCTTCGATTTCTTCTATAACAGGTGGTAAAACTGAAGTGCTGGCATCAATAAACTGATAAACTGCAATGCCGTAAAACTGTACAAATATCATAGGAGTAAGTGAAGCAAAGGCAATGAGTCCAAAGCCGTCTAAAACAGGATTGCGCCCTTTAATGGTTGAAGCCAGACCTATGCCAAGAGCTGCTACAAGAGGAACGGTAACGGTTGAAGTGGTCACACCGCCTAAATCATACGCAAGTCCGACTATCTCTTTTGGGGCAAAAGCTGTGGCAGAGACAACTAAAATATAGCCTGCGATAATGTAGTATTGGATAGGGTGCCCTTTTATGATTCGCCATACACCCAAAACTATGGCAAAACCGACAGAAAAAGCGACGACGGTTCTTAAAATGGTGGCATCAATTCTACCCGAACTTATACTGGCGGCTTTATCGGCAATAACAATGAGCGCAGGCTCTGCAATGGTCGTTCCAAAGCCTATCATAAATCCGAAAATCAAAATCCAAAAAGTAGAACCTTTATGGGCAAATTCACTTGCGAGCCCTTCACCAACCGGGAAAATTCCGACTTCAAGACCAAGCAAAAATACCGCAAGACCGACACCGACTATTGCCAAACCTATGGCAGTACTCAGCCAGTTTGGCGGCACATTTTGAATGATTGCAAGCTGAAAGAACATGATAACGAGTATGATAGGTAAAAGGTCGCGAAAAGACTCTTTTAAAAGCTGTAAAAAAGTTGAAATACTCAGCATGTTATATGTCCCCTCATTATTTTATGCAATAATATCGAAAAATATTATAAAACTGCTATAATTTTAAAATGAAAACATTATTTATAGGCGGCATTAAGAGTGGCAAATCCCGCAATGCCGAAAACTACATAAAAAAACTCTCCGGTGCAAAACCTGTTTATCTTGCAACGACTGAATTTATAGATGATGAAATAGAGGAACGGATACAGCAACATCAACAACAGCGTGCAGATGATTTTGTTACAGTTGAAGAAGCTATTAATCTCAAAGAAAAAATAGCGCTGCAAGAGGGTGCCGTACTGGTTGAATGCTTGAGTATGTGGATAAACAACATGCTCTATCATGAAAAAAACTATGAGGAAATGGAAGCAGAAATAGCTACTGTGATGGAACTGAAACAGGATATCGTATTTGTTATCAATGATGTAAGTTGCGGTATTATTCCTGAGAATAAACTTGCACGGCAGTTTGTAGATATTAGCGGAAAGCTTTCTCAGATGGTTGCCCAAAAATGTGATGAAGTGTATCATGTAGTCGCCGGAATCAGTACAAAAATCAAATGAATAAACTTTTCAAAGGCTTCGCTCTGGCTTTGTCAATGTTGAGTATTTTACCCTTTTTTAAGGTACATGATTTTTACAAAGGTATCAATGGCTATGCCGTGATGTTTTATCCGTTTGTAGGGTTTTTACTCGGTCTTATTTTATACGGCGCCTTTATTCTGCTTACACCGTATTTGCCGCCTTTACATGTAAGCATTATAATCTTTTCTTTATGGGTTTTGCTGACAGGTGCATTGCATCTTGACGGGCTGAGTGACACGATAGACGGGTTGTTTGTTGATAAAAAAAGAGCGTTAGAAGTGATGAAAGACCCTCATAACGGTGGAATGGGTATGACCTTTTCCGTTGTGTTTTTACTGCTTAAAGCTTCCTCGGTTGCAGCGATGGATGCACTTTACCTGCTTCCTGTTATTTTGCTGCTTTCACGTTTAAATGCTGTTTTAGAGATATATTTTTATCCCTATATTTCTAAAAACGGTATGGGAAGTCTGGCAAAAGAGGAACTGACACGCAAAGAGTTAATTACGGCAGTCGGTTATTCTTTTATTGTCGCAGTTTTGTTTGGCAGTTATGCTTTGGTATTTGCAGCACTGTTGGTTATGTTTGCGATAAAGAGTCTTTTTATGAAAAGATACGGCGGTTTTACGGGAGATATTTACGGTTTTAGTATAGAAATAACAGAGCTTGTTTTGCTTAATGTTGTTATAGCGGGGTTGGTGTGAAAATTACACTCATTCGTCACGGTGAGGTTGAGGTGCCTTACATTGGAAAATATAACGGACACAATGATATAGGGCTCTCTAAAAAGGGAGAAAAAGAAGCAAAAAAGTTAGCCGAACTGTTTACATGTAAAGAGTTCGATTTGGTGTACTGTTCAGATTTGAGACGTGCAAAAGAGACTTTGAAGCCTTTTGTTCAGGTAAAAAATGCTCTATATACACCAAAATTACGAGAAAAATCATGGGGAAAACATGAAGGATTCGGTTTTGATGAAATAACGGCACAGGGCATAGTGTATAAAAATTTTTCACAATGGATAGAAGCACTTGATGGGGAGAATTATAAAGAGTATGTTCAAAGAGTAAAGAAATTCTTTTTTGAAGAACTCGCAGCACAAAAAGCTGATAACGTTTTAGTTATAACACATGCAGGCGTTATAAGAGTTTTAATGGCAATAGTGCAAAACTTATCACTTGAAGAAGCCTTTACCCTTGCTTTGCCTTATGCATCTTATACGCTTTATGACACAGATTTAAAAACTTTTAGCACGATTAAAACTTAGCTTGGATATAATACCGCTCCTACAACAAAGGACAGCTGGCCGAGTGGTCGAAGGCGCTCGCCTGGAACGCGGGTGTAGAGCAATCTACCTAGGGTTCGAATCCCTAGCTGTCCACCACTGATAAATCGATATAATAACCAATTCCCTGATTATTTTTAATG
>CAZDEM010000147.1:0-5186 GCA_964504315.1 uncultured Sulfurimonas sp. | reverse complement strand
ATCCTCTATCTCTTTTACAATATCTTTAGAGAGATTTTCATACCCGTTTTTCGTTACTAAAATATCATCTTCAATTCTTATGCCTATACCTCTGTACTTCTTAGGAATATTGTCGTCTTCTTCATCAAGATAAATACCGGGTTCTATTGTCATTACCATTCCCGGCGTAAGCGGAATTTCTATACCGTTTAGCTTTTTATACGGGCACTCATCATGAACATCAAGCCCCATCCAATGTCCAATACCATGCGGATAGTATTTTTTATGTGCTTTTTCTTTTAAAAGAGCTTTGGGCTCTCCTTGGAGTATTCCTAAATCAATCATCCCTTGACATAGAAGTTCTTCAGATTTTTTCTGTAAAGAACTTCTTAATATATTTGGTTTAATCATACTGATAATCTTTTTTTGTACATCAAGTACCATCTCATATATCTCTGCCTGAGCTTTAGTAAATTTTGCGTTGACAGGTATGGTTCTTGTAATATCACTGGCATAATATTCATATTCGCAGCCGGCATCTATGAGGATGAGTTCCCCCTGAATAAGTTTTTTATCATTGTTTATGTAATGCAGCGTGTTTGCAGAGTTTCCGCAAGCAACTATGGAGGTATAAGCATCACTGTATGCGCCGTTCTTTTTGAAAATATACTCAATATTTGCCTGTAATTCATATTCATACTGCAGTTTTGCACTTATTTTCATCGCTTTATGATGTGCTTTTTTCGTAATACTCAATGCTTTTTTAATGAGTTTTATTTCTGCGTTTGATTTAATCAAACGCATTCTCTCAATATATGCCGCAAGATTTTCATAACTTTGAATTGTCTTGCTGTAACGTTTTAAAATTTTTACTTTTGAGTAATCCAGCTTAAAATCATAATACATATGATGCTTATTTTGAACAAACTCTTTGAGTTTAGCGTTAAACTCATCAAATTCAAAAACATCATCCACCATAAAAAGATCTTTAGCTTTATCTCTTCCTAATCTTTTACCATGCCACAACTCTTGAGTTTTGTCCTTTTTTGCCACAAACAAATAGGTATGAAAATTTTTAGCCCCTTTGACAAATACTAAAGCCGAATTATCTTCTTTAAAACCACTCATATAATAAAAATTACTATTTTGTCTATAAGGGTACTCGGTATCGTTTGAACGTGTTTTTGGAGTGGCACTGAATAAAACAGCCACACTAAATGGCTTAAGTTTTCGACCCAAACGTGTTCTTCGTTTTCTATACTCTTTTTCACTTATCAAAACATACTCCCTGCAGCCATGAACCGCACTTTTGTAAAATTGTATTGAAAGCACTGTTAAGTGCTATAACACCGCCCAGTGCATTATTTGACTTTGTTTTCACATTTGCATGAAAAGTTTTTGTAGCAACTATTTTATGTGTGACATCATCAATAAGGTTACATGTAATAGCAACATTTACATAAGAGTTTTTTTCATTTTCGTCAAAATACTGCATAAAATCTTCTATATTTATTTCCAGTCTAAAGTCATTTTTTGTTTTTGAATCTGCATTTTGAACACTTTTGAAAAGTTGCATCTCTCGCAAAAATCTTGTTATTTCTTCTGTGATTTTATCATTTGGACTCTGTGCCCATCTCGAGCGTGCATATGCATACTGTGCGTATTTTCCTTGAACATAGTACATTTTTAAAGACATAAAAAGTTTGTCACTAAAAGCCTTGTCCACCTTTAGAGTTTTTTGACTGCATTTTGTTTTATGAGCCTTTATTGTCTTACCAGCCGAATCCAATCTATACTCATTCTGTACTGGTGTTGGTGATGTACATCCAGTCACTATAAGTAATCCAATACATGTAATCCATAAAGTTTTGAAATTATTTTTCACCAGGTCCCCTTTTCATTTTTTCTTTTTTAAACAAGATATCGCTCGGACTACGTTCATACTGATTTATCAATTCACTTAAATTTACCAGTGTTTGCTGCATTTGTGTCATCGTGCTGTTCATTAACGGTAAAGTTTCTACTGTCGCATCTTCAACATTGTTTTCTACATGTAGAAATGATTTTGCCATATTGTTCATAATGATTCCCATATGAAGATATGTCTCTTGAATACTCTTGAATGATTTATTGATTTTATTTTCCCATTCTATACTCTTATCTACAAATTTATTAATATTCGGAACACTTTCATCTATTTTTAGCGTCAAACGGTCTAAATTTTCGGCACTTTTTTGGATATGTGCCATTGTTTTTTCATCAAGTATAGTGTCGATTTTGGCCATTACTATAGCACTTTTGGCTAGAAATTTTGAAAATTGCTTTTGATTGTTCTCATTGAGCAATTCGTTTGTTCTGCCTAAAGTTAAAAGAAGTAACTCAGACACCGAATCCAAAGACTGTTCGACATTAGCAAAGAATGAAGGTGCCGATTTGATAATAGGACAGCTTTGCCCCTCTTTTACGCTGAGTGGTTTAGCATGATTGCTGCCTTCAGTTAAATTTATATAACTCAGTCCCGTAATTCCCTGTGCCGTAAGTTTTGCAACAGTATCTTCTTTTATTGGTGTAGTTTTTAAAATATTTACTGTTACTTCTATCTGCTCACTGTTATTTGGGCTGATACGCAGGCGTGTTACTTTACCCACTTTGATACCTCTGTATTTTACCGGTGCATTTAAATTAAGACCAAGTACAGACTCATTAAAATATATAATATATTTTTGTGTTTCTTCCGCCTTTGCGGGTTTAAGCATCCAGTATGTAAAACCGAGCATACTCACAATGCCAAGTAAAACTATCAATCCGATAAATGTATAATTTACTTTATTATTCATTTGGTATGCCCTCCAAAAAAAGTTTGTATAAAATCATTCTTCACAGAAGTAACCTCTTCTAAAGAGCCTTCGTAGGCAATTTTTTTATTGTCAATTATAGCCATTCTATCTAAAGTATTATATATTGAATGTAAATCATGCGTTACAATCACCATGGTAAGCCCAAGCATTGAGCGCAACTGCAATATAAGATCATCAAATTCTCTTGCGGAAATCGGGTCAAGTCCGCTTGTAGGCTCATCCAAAAACAAGAGCTTCGGATCCATCGCCAAAGCTCTGGCAATTCCCGCTTTTTTACGCATACCCCCGCTTATTTCTGAAGGGTATAAAAAAGCATCGCTCGGTTTTAGACCGACAAGGTCAAGTTTAAAGGCGACTATTTCTTGTATCATCGATTCAGAGAGTGTTGAGTACTCCCTTAATGCCAAAGCTATATTTTCCGCTAAAGTCAAAGAAGAAAAGAGCGCACCGAACTGAAACAGCACACCCCATTTACGTCGAAGTTCCTGCGCCTCTTTTTCACTTATATTTTCTATTTTTTTCCCTAGAACCTCTATAGAACCTGCCTCAAATTCCTGCAGCAGCACCATTTCACGCAGCAGTGTAGTTTTTCCACAGCCGCTGGGACCCAAAAGACCGTAAATTTCACCCTCGTTTACATGTAAACTTAATCCGTCATGCACCACTTTGTCACCAAAATCGGTCTTGACATTTTTTACTTTAATAAGCTCCATTATATCCCCAAATTTGTAAAAGCTATGGAAAAAATCGCATCACAGACAATGACTGCAAAAAGTGATTCAACGACACTTTTGGTTGTATTGAGTCCTATGCTTTGGGTATCATCTTTAACCATTAAACCTCGGTAAATACCGATAGATGCAATCAAAAATGCAAAAAACGGCCCTTTTACCAGTCCAACATAAAAATGCTTGATTGCCACTACTTCACTCAGTCTATTGATAAACAGAGAAGGTATTAAATCCAAACTTACATCTGCTACTATAATTCCGCCAAGCATTGCCATCATATCTGATACAAAAATCAATATCGGCAGCATAACGATAAGAGCAATAATTCTAGGCAGTACCAAAAAAGTAAAAGGGTCAAAGCCCATAGTCCGCATCGCATCAATCTCTTGCGTTATTTTCATAGCCCCTATTTGTGCCGTATAAGCAGAACCGCTTCTACCCGCTATAACTATTGCCGTAATAAGCGGTGCCAATTCCCTAAATACAGAAATACCCATCATATCTACTATAAAGATATTGCCCCCGTAACGTTGGAGCTGATAAGCGGCCTGATATGCCGTAACCAAACCGATTAAAAAACTCGTAAGTGCAACAATACCAAATGCACGTACTGCACTTTCATTAATTTCAAATGCTATCTCTTTTATGCGGATATTTTTTATACTTTTAAAATAGAGTAAAAAAGAGATAAAGATTTTGCCTATAAACTCCATAAAAGATATAAATGAAAGATAAGATTCATAAAAAGTTTTTCCCAGATATTCAAATATACTTTTTTTATGTATATCATCATTGACATCAAGTCTTTTTTTATGTTCTCTTGTCAGCGTAAGTGTGTGTAAAAAGTTTTTATTACTGCACTCTATCTCTGCATTATACTCTTCTTGTATATCAGTTAAAAACAGAGCAAATGCAGTATCAAGGTACTGAGCATTTTCCAGGTTGATAATTATTGTTTGAGAATTGGAAAGTTTATTTGTTTCAATAAGGTTTTGTGCTTGGGTGAGATTATATAATGTCAATTCCCCCGAAAAATCAAGGGAAACACCATCTTTTTGAAAATCTATATGAAGCGGCTTTTTATTCATAGGGTGAAAAGACTAAAAATCTCTTTTTAAAAGTTTGTTTACTTTTAAAATAGTAATAATTTTATCTTCTTGTTTTCCAACACCGTCAATGATTGTATCATCCCCATTAACCGTATCAGGAGGCGGTCCTACATTTTCTTTTTTGATACGTATCGCCATTGTCAGTCTGTCAATTACAAAACCTGCAACATCATCACCGTGACGCATAACAATAAAACGTGTCTCATCATTTTGTTTTTTTGTAGGCAGTCCAAATTTTGTACGCAGATCTATAAGCGGAATAACCGAACCGCGAAGATTAAATACACCCAATACATATTTTGGAACCTGAGGAACTCTTGTCCATGGAAAAGGTTTGATAATCTCTTGAATCGAAAGAATAGGCACTGCATATTCCTCATCGCCTATTACAAATCCGACAAGCTGTACTACATCATCCAACTGACCCACTACACTGTCTTGCTGCTGCCCTTGTTTATTAATAATATCTTTTAGTTTATCACTCATTATAAAAACTCCGGTTTAAAATT
>CAZDEM010000146.1:0-5229 GCA_964504315.1 uncultured Sulfurimonas sp. | reverse complement strand
TATAATTCTATCTAAAAAACGGATGAGTATGTGTATTTGTGGAAATGATTTAGATTTTAGTGAATGTTGCGGTCTGATAATTGAGCAAAAAAAAGCTGCTCAAACTGCAGAAGAATTGATGCGAAGCCGCTACAGTGCTTATGTTTTGGCAAACGGCGAGTATCTTGTTTACAGCAGTGCTAAGCAGAACCGCTATGCTGATGATATTGTTCTCATAGAAGAGTTTTCCAATTCTGTCGAATGGCTGGGGCTCGACGTGTTACATGTAACGGCAGATACGGTAGAGTTTAAAGCCTATTACCGTGATAATGAGGGTATAAAAGTCCTGCATGAAAAAAGTAATTTCATTAAAGAAAACGGCTTGTGGAAGTATACAGACGGAAAACTTTACAACTCAAAAGTAGAAAGAAATGAAAGCTGTCCCTGCGGCAGTGGTAAAAAATATAAAAAGTGCTGCGGCAAATAAAGCTATACACTTCTTACAAAAAGGTAACTCTTTTTAAGAAAACCTGATTTTTCATAAAAACTGTGTGCTTTTTGCTTCTGCAATCCTGATGAGAGAACAAGATTTTCACAGGCGGCAGTTTTGGCAAAATCATGCAAATATTCAAGCATCATTTTTCCATATCCTTTACCGCGGTATTTTTCATCTGTAACCAGATCAAAAATATAGAGATGCCTTTTGTGGTACAAGTTTGTCTGTACAGCAGCACCGCTGTAACATACCAGTTCACCCCGCTCGAGTATGCCGAACATTTTATATTCCATGTGCCGCATATCATAAATAAGGTCTTCAAACTCCTTGTAAGTCAGTTCAGTTCGGAGTTGTTTGACTACATCATAAACAGTATAAAGTTCTTTTAATGTCATTTCTCGTATTTGCATACCATATCATAACCAAATATTTATGATAATTTCGCTATAATCGCGAAAAAATTACAGGCAAAATTATGGTAACAGTACAAAATTTAACTATGCGCTTTGGAAACAGAGTACTATTTCAAGATATAAACTTAAAACTTGACCGTCATAAAAGATACGGTCTCATCGGTGCAAACGGTGCCGGTAAAACAACATTTTTAAAAATTCTTTCCGGGCAAATCAATGAATATGATGGGGAAGTAATCATCCCTAAACAAAATAAAGTCGGCGTTTTAGGGCAAAATCAATATGCTTATGAAGACTTTACTATTATGGACGCTGTTTTGTATGGAAACAAGCGCTTATATGATGCCATCAAAGAAAAAGAAGAAATTTATACGACTGGTGACTTTGAAGATGATGCCGTCAACAATCGTTTAGCAGAGCTTGAAACTATTTGTGTTGAAGAAGACCCTACTTATGAGTATGATGTAAACATTGCAAAAATTCTCGAAAATGTAGGGATTCCTGCTGAGAAACACAATGATCTTATGAGTACTCTTGATTCTGCCGACAAATTCAAAGTTCTTCTTGCACAGGTTTTATACCCTAAACCTGACGTACTGTTTTTAGATGAACCTACCAATAATCAGGATATTGAAACAATTACATGGCTTGAAAATGAGTTGCAGCGCCACGAGGGAACGCTGGTTGTTATTTCTCACGATAGACACTTTCTAAACGCAGTAGTAACAAACATCCTTGATGTTGACTACCAAAAAATCAGAGAGTTTACCGGTAATTATGATGACTGGTATATTGCGGCAAATGTTATGGCAAAGCAGATGGAACTTGATAATGCTAAGAAGCTTAAAGAGAAAGATCAGCTTGAAGCTTTCGTTCGCCGTTTCTCTGCCAACGCTTCAAAAGCAAAACAGGCAACTTCCCGTCAAAAACAGCTTGACAAACTTCAAATAGATGAGATTAAACCATCTTCACGCCGTGACCCTTCCATTGTTTTCAAAGCAAAACGCGTTATGGGTGATGAAGCACTTAATGTTGAGCATATCTGCCACGCATACGGTGATAATGAAGTTTTAAAAGATGTGACGTTTAAAGTCAATCCTGGTGAAAAAATCGCCATTATCGGTGGAAACGGTGTAGGTAAAACAACACTTGTAAAAATCATTATGGAAGAGATGAAACCAAGCTGCGGAGGAGAAATAACATGGGGTGCGACTATCGAGCCTTCTTACTTTCCTCAAGACACAGCCGACATCATCGAAGGCGACGGTACACTTTACGACTGGTTACGCGCATTTGATCCTAAACGAGAAATCGCAGAAATCAGAAACTGTCTCGGACGTATGCTTTTTAACGGCGAACAGCAGGAAAAAAATGTAGAGTCAATCTCCGGTGGAGAAAAACACCGAATGATGCTTTCAAAAATGATGCTTGAGGGCGGAAACTTTTTAGTACTTGATGAACCGACAAACCACCTTGATCTTGAGGCGATTGTTGCTCTTGGTGAAGCACTTCATGAGTTTAACGGCAACGTAGTTTGTGTTTCTCATGACCGTGAATTGCTTGATGCTTTTGCTACACGCGTTATTGAACTGCATCCTGATCATACATATACTGACTTTCAGGGAAGTTATGAAGAGTTTGCTGCTGCAAAAGAAGCCGGAACACTTTAAAAATGAAAAAGTATGAAGATTATTTAGGACTGGGCATTGCGGGTAATTTTGCACTGCACCTTGCCCAAGCCGGAGAACTCGAAGATTTTAAAAATATTATCACAGAAGATGAAGCGGCACCAAAGGGTATGTTTCCATTTTATCTTCCTTGTAAAAAAACTATAGACACCCCTCGTCCAAAAGAGATGCTCTTTAGCTATCCTCTTTCTTCTACTAACATCAAACTTCCAGAAGAAAATGTCAATGTTCAGGCTGAACCGGAAGTCGGACTCATTTGTGAGCTCAGCTATAAAGATGGCAAAATTAGCGGCATTACTCCAAAGTATTTCGCTGCATATAATGACTGTTCTATCCGAATCGGCACAGCTGAGAAAATCAGTGACAAAAAGAACTGGGGAGAAGATTCCAAAGGGATTGCCTCAAAGCTTCTAAAAGTTGATAAGTTTGCACAGGGCGGTGTGATGGATGACTTTAGTATCTGCAGCTTTTTACGCCGTGATAATGAACTGCATGCTTATGGCGAGGATGTAGAACTCAGCGGATACAGCTACTTTTACGACAAACTCACTGAGTGGATTCAAAATCAAATAAATACGCAAGAAGATTTTGGGCCGCTAGAAGATATAAAAACTTATATGACTGAATGTAACAATCCGACAGATGCTATTATAAGTATAGGAGCAACACGCTATACTTCTTACGGAGAGACGACTTTTTTACAAACAGGTGATGAAGTTTTAGTGGTTGTATATAATCATAAATCTTATTCTCTGGATGATGTGATAAAAACACTTCTAGACAAAGAATATAGCAAAGAAAATATGAGTATTTTGGCTCAAGTAGTACACTAGATGAGTAGAGGCAAAAAACTCGATTTATTCATAGGTGCTGATATTGATGATGGCTGGGCACAAGTGCAAAATTCGCGCAAAACAAAACTCTCAAGTGAAATTCAAGAGAGTGGCAAACATTTTTTAGTATTTCAAAAAGAGAAACGCAGAGGAAAAACAGTTACACTTGTCGGTGAATTTCACAGACCAAAAGAGGAACAAACTGCACTGCTCAAATTGCTCAAGAAAAAACTAGGTTGCGGAGGCAGTGTCAAAGATGGCTGGATGGAATTTCAAGGAGAACTAAAAGAGAAGCTTCGTCCTCTTTTAGTTGAGCAGGAATTTCGTTTTAAACACGGACACTAAGCAATTTTCGCCTTTGAGGCGTTAGATGTTATAACATACCTGTCTCTTCCGCCCTCTTTTGCTTCATACAACATTTCATCAGCACGTGAAATCAACACCTCCTCATCCAAAGCATCATCTGCTATGCAGCAGACAACGCCCACTGAAATTGTAAGAAATTGATTCACTGATGAAGATTCATGTCTAATTTCAAGATCTCTAACGGCATCACAAATTTCTCTAGCAAGGTTTGCACTGTTGGTTTCATCTGTATCGCTGAGCAGCACGCCAAATTCTTCTCCACCGAGTCTAAATACATAATCACCCGGACGTTTAAGTGTCCCTTTTAAAACTTTTGCAACGCTTTTAAGTGCATAATCTCCCTCTACATGACCGTAGGTGTCATTGTATTGTTTAAAGTAATCAATATCTAACATCATAAAGGTTACATAAGCCTTATTACGCTTTGCACGTTTGATTTCTCTGTCATATATAAAGTTAAAATATCTTCGGTTATGAAGATTGGTCAACGAATCTGTGTAAGAAGCATTTTCAAGTTTTTTGTTGGCAAGTTTTAGCTTTTTAGACGCTACTTCAAGTCGTGTCTGATCTTTTTGAATACTCTCAAATACATAAAATAGCATCACCAGTACACCCAATATAATGACACCTAGTGAAATACCTATCTTCATCAGTATTGAATGGTATGTGTATAGAAATTTCTTTCTTTCATAATTTGCCATATTAATTTCATAATTAATCAATTTTTGTAAAACATTATGTATAGATTCTACTTTCTTTTCAAGTGTATTTATTGATATACGGCTTAAATCTTTAGCGGACTTTGCTGCATTTAAAACCCTATAAAAATAATCATTTGTACGGTTAAGTTCTAAGTCAGCATATTCCAAATACTCAAGTTCATCTTCTGTTTTAAAATGAGATGTGTAGCTTTTCCATTTCTTATTGATGTACTCTAAGGATGATTCTATTTTAGACGCTGCTTCACTTGGACTTATTTCTGTTCGACTCGCCTTGTAGAGGGTATCTGCTAATCCATAGTTATATGTTTGGACTATTTCATTTAATTCAGTCACGGGTATTAAAGAACCAAAATACAAAGAATCCATATTTTTTTTCATCGCATTGACATAGGTCGCGCCTATAAAGCCAAAAGCAAACAAACCTATGGTTATCAAAAGAAAAAGAAAAAAAAGCTTACTTCTAAGTTTAAGTGCTTCAATAAACTGCATAAATGTCCTTACTTTGTACAAAACTTTAAGCATATTTTGTACCATCTTTTAAGAAAGAAAATATCTATAATTTATGATAAAATTCTAAACAGATTTAAAAAACTGATATGTATTTTTTCGGAAGCAAGGTTTTAACCTTGCCTTTTAGACATTTAAGCAAATAGGCCTAGGTTAAAACCTAGGTTCCGAAAATAAAATAGACATTAATTTTGAATAACCGTATAAAAAATACAATATAAATAG
>CAZDEM010000145.1:1801-5243 GCA_964504315.1 uncultured Sulfurimonas sp. | reverse complement strand
AGATAAGGTGTTGTGAGTTGTAAGTCAGAAAATTTCATAAACATCTTTTACCAAGTATTGTATTAAGAAAAGCTACTTCAAAAAACTAATTTATAAAACTCTAAAAACTTTTAAGTAAAAAATATTACACTCCAATTATGAACAAAGAACTCCAAACGGTATTTCACTACCATGAAACAACAAAACACTCACAAAAAAGATATGCAAAATCTTTAGGCTATATGGATTGGGCAACACAGCCTGATCCTTTTCGTACATATGCAGGTGCAAAAAACATTTTACTCCCTTTGAGTTTAAACAATTCGACACCGCCATACTCGCTTTTAGACGAAGATCTGCCATCTGCACCGCTTATAAAAGAGTCAATTTCACAACTTTTGCAGTTCTCTTTGGGCATTGCCGCATGGAAGAGTTCCGGCGATAGCTCATGGGCTGTTCGATGTAATGCCTCAAGCGGAAATCTACATCCTACAGAGGCTTATTTGGTACTGCCCCCGATGATGCACAACAAAAAAAGCAGTGTCAGTCATTATGCTGTAAAAGATCATTCACTTGAGAGAGTTGCCGAGTTTGATACCGATTTTTTCAATATCCTGCCAAAGGAGAGTTTTTTAATAGGACTCTCAAGCATTGCCTGGCGCGAAGCCTGGAAATACGGTGAGAGAGCTTTTAGATATGTCCAGCTTGACGTCGGGCATGCCTGGCAGGCGCTTGTTATATCGGCTAAAATGCTGGGCTGGAAAATCACAAGAGCTGACAATATATGCGATGAAGATATTGCAAAGATACTAGGACTTGACCAAAAAAAGAGGTTTTATGAAGATGAAAAACCAGATATGCTTCTCATTGTCTCAAAAAAAGAAGTAGCGCCGAGTCTGAAGCTCTCCCCTCTTTTAAGGACGCTGCCAAAAATTTATGAAGGCACAGCAAACAGACTCAGTCCGTCTATGCATGAATGGCCCATTATTACAGAGGTAGAAAAAGCAACCTCACTTATGCAAATTCCTCAAGCAGAGGCAAAAAGATGCAAAGTCTCAAGAGAGCCAAGCAGAGAATCAAAAGAGGTTGTACTCCACAGAAGAAGCGTACATGTAATGGATAAAGAAAAATCTCTCATCACAAAAGAGCAGTTTCATACGCTCTTGAAATCTGTCGACTGCTCACTTGACTCTAAAGAAAATGCCGCACATCTGGTGCTCTTTGTTCACAGAGTGCAAGGATACAGTCAGGGACTCTACTTACATATAAGAAATATAAATGATTTAGAGAGTCTTAAAAAAGAGTTTCACAACAGCTTTGTCTGGGAAGAAACAGAGTTTAGAAATCTTTACCTTTTAGAAGTTGCCGATTTCACTACAGCTTCAAAAATTATCAGCTGTAATCAAAATATAGCCAGTGACGGTGCATTTTCACTCGGCATGATATGCAGATATTCAGAAGAACTTCTTGCCTATAATGCACATAGATACAAAGAGCTTTACTGGGAATGCGGGATGATAGGACAGCAATTGTATCTCGAAGCCACCTCATTAGGCTTATCCGGTACCGGAATCGGCTGTTTCTTGGATGACTTAACGAATACAAAAGTATTGGGTCTTAAAAACAACCTTTACCAGAGTATGTATCATTTTACACTTGGTGTCGGCTATGTTGACAGCAGAATTCAAACTACACTGCCGTATGAAAACAGGACATAGCCATTCATAAGTATTTGTGATATAATTATCACATGAATAAAATATTGGATTTTTTAACATTGGAAAGAGGAGATGATTTTTGTAATAGAAGATATATTGTCATAAAATTTGCACTCCTTTGCAGTATCTTTTTGTTTTCTCTTTTTATTTTTATTAATTTTTTTATGCATCAATATAAGGCATCTGTAATAGACTTCATATCTGCTCTTGTTGCTATTTTTGCATATATTTATATGCAAAATTCAAAAAATATCATCTTAACTATTCGTATTGCTACATTCAACATTGTTATCTTTTTTCTTATTTTTGCTTACATCTCTCAAGCTGAACATTTTTCTTTAATATGGACTATCTTTGTCCCTATTTTTGCCATCATTACTAATGGAAAGAGGGTAGGTTTATATTTTTCACTCCTTTTTTATGCAATACTTTTCACGCTTTCGTACCATTATATTAATGTATGGGATTCCGGCCAGTGGCTTTTTACTGATTGGATGCGATTAGTCCTTGCTTCAACTGTTTTAACACTCTGTATGTATATCTATGAAGCACTTTTAGATAAAGCACAACAAGATTTACAACGCGCAAGAGCTAAAGAGAGGCAAAGAAGTGAAGATCTGCATCTACAATCTATCACTGACCAGCTTACCGGACTATATAATCGAAGATATTATGACGATATGATACTAAAGCTCTCTTCTTTAGCACAAAGACAAAAACTCTCTATAACTTTTTTTATTTTAGATATTGACTACTTTAAATCATATAATGATTTTTATGGACACATCAAAGGAGATGAAGCACTCATCAAAGTTGCAAAAGCTTTAGAAAACCATATACAAAGAGGAGATGATTTTGTTTTTAGACTCGGAGGCGAAGAGTTTGCAGGTATTATTCTCTCAAAAGAAAAAGAGAAAACCCATCAATGGATATCTGAACTTACAAAAATTATTGAAGATTTAAAGATAGAGCATAAAGCATCAAAAATCTCTGAGTTTCTTACGGTAAGTATCGGTATTGCAACCATTTCCCCGCAAGAAGAGAATATTGATTTGCTCTATAAATATGCAGACAAGGCTCTTTACAGCGCTAAATTCAGCGGTAGAAACCAGAGCCGAATCAGCCAGGATTTACAATAACTACTTTATTTTTTCTAGTACTGCATCCACAGTAAAACCGAACTTTTCAAAAAGTTCTTTTGCCGGCGCAGATGCACCGAATGTATCCATACCGATAACTTCATCGGCTAAACGGTACCACTCTAAGCCGCGTGCAGCTTCAATGGCTACTTTTTTTGTATCCGGTATAATCATCTCATTGATATACGCTTTATCTTGTTCGATAAACAGATCATAACACGGTACACTGACGACATTTGCCGGTACGCCTTTTTCATTTAATGCTTCTTTTGTTTTAAGCGCAAGTTCTACTTCGCTTCCTGAAGCCATAAGCGTAATTACGGCATTTTCATCACTTGAAAGTAGATATCCGCCGCGGCTGATCTCACCTTTAACCGGTGCAGGAACGACAGCAAGGCTTTGACGTGAACATACAAAAGCGGACGGAGACTTCTCCATTGCAAGTGCTGTTTTCCAAGCCTCAATATTTTCAGCACCGTCCGCAGGACGCCATACATAGAAATTAGGCAGTGCACGAAACTGTGAAAGATGCTCAATCGGCTCATGCGTAGGTCCGTCTTCACCGACGCCGATACTGTCATGCGTCCATACAAAGAACTGCTGAAT
>CAZDEM010000145.1:0-1701 GCA_964504315.1 uncultured Sulfurimonas sp. | reverse complement strand
GGCACCGCTTTTGCGATTGCATTTAAAATTTTACCGTTCGTGTTTCTTGTCGCATCGGCTTTGTCAAACTCCGGCCACTGTATTCTTGAATAATCAGGATTCTGCAGTGCATCAAGCGTCTCATTTTGCTCCATTAAAGGAAGCGTTTTAAGTCTGTGAATCCATTCACGCTCTAACAAATTACCCTCTTCTATGGCACATCTAAAACGCACCATTACATCTTCAGGCACAAAGAATTTTTTCTCAGGGTCAAATCCTGCGCCTCTTTTTGCATCGGCAATTATCTCCTCACCTAAAGGCGCACCGTGTGCATGGTGTGATCCTTCAAGAGGACCTGCTCCTTTTGCGATGATAGTATTTGCGATGATAAGAACAGGTCTGTCTGCTTTTTTCGCCTGCGTGATTGTTGCATCAATTTCATCATAATCATGACCATTACACTCTAAAACCTCCCAACATTGAGATTCAAAACGTGCACGAATATCTTCGCTGATACTTAAATCTGTATTTCCCTCAATCGTAATGCGGTTTGAGTCATAAATGACTATCAGATTATCAAGTTTATTGTGCCCTGCAAGAGAGCAGGCTTCATAACTTATGCCCTCTTCCAAGTCGCCGTCTCCACAAAAACAGTAGACACTATGATCAATCAAATCTGCCGTATCGCTGTTTACCTGCGCGCCCATAAATTTTGAAGCCATAGAAAAACCGACAGCATTGGCAACACCCTGCCCCAAAGGACCCGTTGTTATTTCTATGCCTTTTGTATGTCCGTATTCAGGATGTCCCGGTGTTTTTGAATCAAGCTGACGAAACTGCTTTAAATCTTCAAGTTCTAAGCCGTATCCCCAAAGGTAATAGAGTGAGTAGATAAGCCCTGTCGCATGCCCGCCTGAAAATACAAGTCTATCACGGTTAAGCCACTGAGGATTTTTCGGATTATGATTAAGATGCTCACTCAAAACTACTGCAATATCAGCAAGCCCCATAGGTGCACCTGGATGACCTGAATTAGCACGCTGTACCATATCTGCCGCTAAAAATCTTATTGTGTTTGCCATTTTTTGACGCATTGTATTATCACTCATTTCTTATTCCTTATGCCTGTTTATATATTTTGTTAATAAAGGTGACAACTCGCTTGACAAGCTCTCATCAAAATTACACATCTCATTTATTAGCTCATCTGCTAAAAGATTTGCCTCATTTGTTGCTGTGTCTAACCCTAATATAGTGACAAAGCTGTTTTTATCTTCATCATTATTTGTCAATTTTCCCGCTTCTAGAGAGCTTTGTGTTACATCCAATATATCATCTTGAATCTGAAAAAGCAGTCCGAGTTTTATACCGAAATCATAGAGTTTATCCGCTATATCTTCACGCCCGACAATCAACGCACCCATTTTTAAAGAAGCAGCTATAAGTTTTGCAGTTTTGTTTGTGTGCAGTATTTTAATATCTTCAATTTGTAAAGGTTTGTTTTCAAAATAGCAGTCAATCGCCTGCCCTAAAACCATCCCGTTCAATCCGCCGTTACTTGCAAGCTCACGTATCAGCTTCACTCTCGTCTCATCCGAAAAAGGAGCATTGGACAAAATTTCAAAAGAGTAGGTATTAAGGGCGTCTCCGACTAAAATTGCCGTCACTTCATCAAAGCTTACATGTAAAGTAGGTTTTCCGCGCCGCAGCGGTGAGTTATCC
>CAZDEM010000144.1:0-5250 GCA_964504315.1 uncultured Sulfurimonas sp. | reverse complement strand
GCTTTTATACTGTTATGCAATTTATTCTCAAGATTCGATGCTATATCATTTGCATTCCTGAAAATATCTTTCATCTGCATTCTATTAAATTCTAAAAAAAATATCATATTTAATAAAACAATAATAAATATAGCAATTATAAGTTTTTTATTGTCCATACTGTTCCACTTGTTTTACATAAGTATATCGAATCTTTTTGTGATATCAAAATATTGTGTTCTCTTGTGGATTTCCAGAAGAAACAACTTTTTTTTCTTCTATCTTTAGAATTCTGTCACAAAGTGGTAGCATAGCTTCATCATGTGTTACCATAATTACTGCCACATTTTGCTCAATAGCTATTTTTTTGAGCATCTTCACAACATCCACAGAACGCTTTGAATCGAGTGCCGCAGTCGGCTCATCTGCTAGTATAATCTGAGGTTTATTTGCCAAAGCTCTTGCTATGGCAGCTCTTTGGTTTTGCCCGCCTGAGAGTTCTGAAGGCATTGAATGTGCCTTGTCATCAATCTCAAAATATTCTAAAAGTTCCATAGCTATTTTTTTACTCTCTTCTTCGGATACGCCGTTTGCCTGAGGTACTAAAGTGACATTTTCCATAATATTTAAAAAAGGAATAAGATAATGTGCCTGAAAAATAAAACCGATTTTTTCTCGTCTTATTTTTCTCGTCTCTTTTGTCAGCCATTTGTTATCATACACTTTTTCATCACCAAGCCATATCGCTCCGCTTGTAGGGTCTTCTACACAGCCTATCATCATTAATAATGTTGTTTTCCCTGCTCCACTTGGTGCGACAAGGGCTATAAGTTCACCTTTATTAATACTAAAAGACGCTCCTTCTAAAACTCTTACAAGAGAGTCGCCTTTTCCAAAATGTTTTACCAAATTTTCTGCTTTAATTGCCTGCTTACTCATATTAACCGCCTATCGCTTCTGAAGGGTCAGCCGAAATTACTTTTTTGACTCCTACCAATGAAGCTAAAATAGATGCAAAAATAACAACTATAAAAAGCATCCAGGCATCAGGCATCTCCAACACAACTCTTTTTGGAAATTTTGCATAAATAAGATGTGCAAAAATATTTCCTGATACAAAAGCTAAAACACCCATTATAAGTGTCTCCTGAACAATCATTTTAATAATCATACTGTTTGGTATGCCGATAAGTTTCATAATAGCTATCTCTTTCATCTTCTCAAGTGTCATAGTATAAATAATAAGCGCAATAATAATGGTTGAAACAATAACAAGGATAACTGTAAACATTCCAATTTGTTTTGAAGCCATTTTAATAAGGTTCTTGGTTAAAATTGTTTTTTCTTCATTTTTTGTATACACACTTTTGTGTTTAAATTCTCTTATGTTCTTTGCAATTTTATCTGTATTGTATCCGCTCTTTTTTGTTGCAATTACTGCATTAACTATATGAGAGTTGAGTGTATTTATACCTCTGGCTCTGTCATTTCTGATTCTTTCATTTGAGTATAAAAACTGCAGTTCCTGCGCATCTTTTAAGCTTATATATACCAAGGGGTCGCCACCTGAAGAGACAGTTCCGTGTGTTATACCCACAACTTTGTAATCATCTCGTCCAAGATGAATGATGTCATGGAGTTTAAAGCCTGTTTTATCCGTTACAACTATTTCATAATGACTTTTATTAATGCCCCTGCCCTCAATAAGCCTCTCGTGGTTTATAGGATTTATATCTCCAAAAGGGTCAAATCCGACTGCAAAAACGCGAATGGCTCCCTCTTTGGAAGGAAGCTGCAGATTTTGAAAAGTAATTCCTTCAGATTTGTCTATACCTTCAATAACCCTGATAGTATCTTTTAAATCTTCATGTACTCTCGATGATTCGGCAAATGGTCCAAGTGTATTTTCCTGAACTATCCAAAAATCAACATCCAAATCATCAAGTAAAACCTGTGCATCTATTATCATTCCGCGGTAAACACCCATCATAATAAGAACAATTCCCAAAAGCATACCGACACCCATAGCAGTGACTATAAACTTTCCAAAAGTATGGGCTATCTCTTTTTGTGCTAAATTTATCATTAGTAAATTCTCATACTCTCACTAAAAGATTTTTTATTTTTATCCGGTACTAAAAGCTGACTGTTTTCATTCAGATTTTCAACAGCTGCCTGTTTATCCGTAAGAGCAATAATCTTTATATGTAAGAAGTGTGCATGTTTATTTTGTTCTACCCAGACACCGGCTTTTTCACCTTGATATACAATCAAGTCAGCAGGTATTTTCAAAATATTTTTGAACTGCTCAGTCATTATTAAAACTTCCGCCTGTTCATTCACATAAAAAGGAATCGGTAATTTATCAAAACTGATATCAACTTCTCTTTCTTGCGTAACAGCATCACTTTGTGCGACTATACGGCTTACATGTCCGCCTAATCTCTTGTCGCTTTGAGAACGCAGTGTAATAAATGCCTTCTGTCCTACTTTTATATCGCCGCTTATTTTTTCATCTATATAGGCTTTTATCCATACGGTTTTGGGATCAACTATTTTAAGTATGGGCTGCGTAGGTACAACACTCTGTGCCACCTCAGCATCCTTAGAAATCACATACCCGTCAAGAGGCGCATAAATTTTATAACGTGAAAGTTTTACATGTAACGCTTCTAAGGCTTTTTGCAAACGGACAACTTCTGTTTTTGATGAATCTATATGCGCTTGTGTTGCTTTTATATTGGCTTGTATCGTATCTAAATCCGCTTTTGCCTTGTCATATTCTGATTGTGAAACAAAAGCTTTTTCTTTTAACTTTTTATATCTGTCATATGTCAGCTTGGCTAAGGCCTTTTGAGGCAGCAGTGAATCTAACTCTTTTTGTGTCGCCTGCAATTCAGAGTCTGCTTTATATACCGACATTTTTGCTTCATCTATAAGCTGAGGCAAATCAACAGCATCAATAACAGCAAGTAAATCTCCTTTTTTTACCCATTTTCCTTCATCTGTTGTTATTTGTAATATTTTTCCACCTGTTTGTGCGTTTATTGTATAAATATTTTTTGCTCCTACTTCACCTATACCAAAGACCTCTTTGTTTAAATCACCCCTGCTTGGCTGCACAGTTTCAAATGTATGTTTGGGTATATAAACTTTATTATAAGAAACAAGTCCCAGTGCAGCTATTACAACTATATAAATTATATATTTGACTATTTTACTCATTATATTTTTCCTTTTAAATACTCAATTCTATCTATACTCAATGTTTTTTCATAATAGGCTTCAAGAAGACCGAGTTTGGCATCCAATACCAGACTGCTGGCATCTAAAACTTCTATATAAGTTGCAAGACCTTCTTTGTATCTGCCGTCAAGCACTCTTTGCGTACTTTTTGCCGCATCTAGTTGTGCTTTTTTTGCGGCTATTGTTTCATTATATCTTTGTATATCCAAAACAAGATTACTGATTTCTTCTTTTAAAGCCAATATTTTTGAAGCTTTTTGCTCTTTTGCTATCTGCAGTCCAATCTCAGCATTTTGCGTTTGTGCAGTTAATCTTCCTCCGGCATACAGAGGAATGTTCAGGACAACGCTGACAAGCTGTGTATCATACAAGTTGAGAGATCCTATACGATTATAAGAAGCAAGCAGATCAAGCGAACCGTAATGAGAGGCCCTCGCCGATTTATGAAGCAGCATATTTTTTTCTATGCTTTCATTGTAAATTTTGAGCTCATTATTGGTATTTAATACCTCTTTTTCGGTATTTTTATCAAAGTTAAAATCTTTTTTTATAACATCTCTTTGCAATTCTACAGCATCAGCAATTTTTTCTCCCATATATAAGGACAAAGAGTTCTTTGCTTTTTCATACGAAGCTTTGGCAATGGCTAAATTATCTTTTGCCGCATATACGGCTGATAAAAAACGGCTTGTATCTGCCTCTGTTTTGAGTCCCTGTTTAAAAAGTGCCTGTGCCTGAGCATAATATGCCTCTTTTACATGTAAGTCGGCTTCTCTTACCTTGATAGCCTCACTTTGCACTACCATAAGCTCATACAAAGATTTTACCTTTGATGCAAGCAGGGCTTGTAAATCTTTTAATGATAGCTTTGATATATCTTCATCTCTTTTACTTGCGTCTATTTGAAAACTTGTTTTGGAAAAATCCCAGATTTTTTGTTTGAGACTCGCCCCCACGCTCCAGTATGTATCATTTATAGTCTGGAATTTTCCATTTACGGGAAGTGCATATGTCTGTGTAGGATTATACTCAGCAGATAAGTTCACCTGAGGCAGATAATCTGAAAGAGCAGATTTATAACCTGAATGTGATTGTTTGACTTTCAATGCAAAAGCTTTCACATCAGGATGATTCTGCAGTGTTTTGTCTATACTCTGTTGGAGTGTAAGTGTCTGAGCCTGCAAACTAAGTGCAAAGAACAATAAATTTATACATATAATTTTTTTCATACACAAATTATAGCTTCTTGATATTAGCTCAATGTTAATGTTAAGGATGCACCTTATACTTTCTATTGAAAAACTGCCCTCTGACATATCGTCCGTATATAAGTTCAAAAAGACCGGAAATAATAATAAAACTCGTAAATATCACTACAGCTCTAGGATTTGATGTATATGTATGAAATAATAAAGTACAAAGCGCTAAAAAAGCAAGCAGTGAAGATAATATCACTATGTATTTATTTGCTTTTATCTCATTTCTTAGTCTATACGCACTTATATTTACAAGTAAAAATATAAGTAAGAACCCAGCACTGCCTATAATGGCAATTTCTGTTAAATTAATTGTATTTGCCAAAACCAGGCTAAATAGAGTTGTATATAAAACACCGTTAAAAGGAACTTCTCTTTTTGATTTCATCAAAGCTTTAGGAAGTTTTCCATCTTTTGCAATAATATACCCAAGTCGTGCATTACCATATATTGTAGCATTGATAGCTGAAAAAGTTGAAAGCAGTGCCGCTGAAGCTACTAAAACAAAACCTACATGTCCAAGTGAAGGTTTAGCAGCAATAGCCAAGGCATAATCTTTTGCCTTCATAAGCTCAGCTTCTGGTACATTTCCGACCGTAATAATTGAGATAAGTACATATAAAGCAATCACAATAATAACAGAAGTATAAAAAGCACGCGGCAGATTTTTTGTCGGTTCTTTAATATCTTCTGCCGAGTTTGCAATAAGTTCAAAACCCTCATACGCCACAAATATAATCATTCCGGCAACTACAATAGAGAATGAAGA
>CAZDEM010000143.1:0-5264 GCA_964504315.1 uncultured Sulfurimonas sp. | reverse complement strand
AAAGAGACCTATGGACTATTTAAAAATACAAAATGTAGCTTCACTTGAAGGTACTATAGATATCTCAGGTGCAAAAAATGCATCTTTACCTCTTATTGCAATGTGCATACTTGCAAATAACAGTGTACATATGAAAAATTTACCACAGGTAGTAGATATCAGAACTCTTTTAAAGCTTTTATCAAACCTTGGTGCTACATGTGAGTTTTTAGAGGACAGAGTTGTTGTAAATACTACGAACCTGCACGAAACGAAGGCAACCTATGATATAGTTAAGACAATGCGTGCTTCTATTTTAGTACTCGGTCCTATTTTAGCTCGATTTGGACATTGTGAAGTCTCTTTACCAGGAGGCTGTGCCATAGGGCAACGTCCGATTGATTTACACCTCAAAGCTTTGGAGCAAATGGGTGCAAAAATAAATATAAAAGCCGGATATATTGAAGCAACTACACCTAACGGGCTTCAAGGATGTGAAATTATTTTTGACAAAGTGACTGTTACGGGTACTGCAAATATCATTATGGCTGCTGCACTTGCAAAAGGGGTTACAACCATTACAAATGCAGCAAGAGAACCTGAAGTAGTCCAACTTTGTGAAGTGCTTAATGCAAGCGGTGTTCAGATAAATGGTATAGGGACAGCAATACTCGAAATTCACGGAACAGGCGGGAAACTACTTAACATTGAAGAATTTTCTGTTATACCTGATAGAATTGAAGCAGGAACTTACCTTTGTGCAGGTGCGATTACAAAATCAGAACTCACACTTACAAATGTTGAACCAAAACATTTAGGAGCAGTACTATCCAAGCTTGAAGAAATGGGAAGCACATTTACCATTACACAAGATATGATAACTATTCATCCCTCACAAGAGATAAAGCCTGTCAAAATTGTTACACAGGAGTATCCGGCATTCCCGACAGATATGCAAGCGCAATTTATGGCACTTGCAACACAGGCAAACGGTGTTTCAATCATCGAAGAGAGACTTTTTGAAAATAGATTTATGCATGTAAGCGAACTGCAGCGTATGGGTGCAGATATTACACTAAACGGTCATACTGCAACTGTTAATGGAAAAACCAAGCTATGCGGAACTGATGTTATGGCAACAGATTTACGTGCTTCGAGTGCGCTTGTACTTGCCGCTCTTGTTGCAACAGAAGAAACAAATGTACACCGTATATATCATTTAGACCGTGGTTATGACTCGCTAGAAAGAAAATTAAAAGCTGTCGGGGCAAAAATACAAAGACTTAAAGAGTAAAAACAACTTACTCTTTAAAAACGATCATTTCATATAAACTTTTTTTTGTAACGAGTGACTTCTCCGGAGCAACAGAGTGTGCATTTTTTGCCGTTTGTACTTCATGACGCAAATCTGCTATCTCTTTTTCCATACTGTCTATTGTCTCTTTTAAATTGAGAATAATATCCACACCTGCTAAATTCACTCCTAACTCACGTGTTAATCTCAAAATTAATTTAATTTTGTCAATATCCCGCTGAGAATAGAGTCTTATACGCCCATCCGAACGAGATGGGTTAATCAAATTCTCCCTCTCATACTGACGCAGAGTCTGAGGGTGAATATCTAATATTTTTGCAACGATACTAATTAAATAAACCGGTTCATCATAATGGTGCATACTAATACCCTCCTTTTATACTGTTTTAGGTAATTTTTCTTTCATAATTTCAACTAAATCAGGATCTAAAGCTTCAACTTTCGGTAAAATAATATTTGCTTTTAGATATAAATCACCTCTTTGTTTCGTTTTACGGTTCATAGCCCCCATGCCTTTGACACGGAATCTTTGTCCATTCTTCGTATTTTGCGGTACTTTTAGTTTAATCTCTTTTTCTAGAGTCTGCACAGATATTTTGTCACCAAAAAGTGCAGCATATAAAGGAACATCAATAGTTTTTACTAAATCATCCCCTTCTCTTTCATACTCAGGACTTGGTGCTACATGTATACGTAAAAAGAGGTCACCGACTCTGCCGTTTTGTGCATGACCTTTGCCTTTGACACGCATTCTCTCACTGTCTTTTACACCGGCAGGGATTTTTATATCAAAACGCTCGCCATTGACTGAAACAGAATGTGAACCACCTAAAATTGCCACGGCAAATGGAATTGTAACATTTGCTTCTATGTCAAGATTTGGCTCTTGATAACGCTGTTGCCCTCCACCGAAACCTGAACTGCTAAATCCTGATGCTCCGGCACCGCCGAAACCTCCAAAGCCGCCTCCACCGCCGCCTGAGAACATTTGACGCAGTATTTCATCAAGGTCTACATTTCCACCCTGACTTTGTGAAAAATCATGGAAATTTTGACCGCCGAACATTGCATCACCGTATTGGTCGTACTGTACTTTTTTCTCTTTATCACTGAGAACTTCATAGGCTGCATTAATTTCTTTGAATTTTTCTTCTGCACTCGAATCTTTATTCACATCCGGGTGATATTTACGTGCTAATTTTCTGTATGCTTTTTTGATTTCTGATTCACTTGCACTTGGAGATACTTCAAGTGTTTCATATAACGATTTACTCATATTTAATTCCTTATAATTTATTTAATAATAATAGATTTTAGTTAGTGGAATTATATCATATTAGTTGAGTGTGTGTCAATCAAGGTAAAAGAACCTTGATATCTCTAGTGTAAGAAGTGGCGAATTTGTGAAAAATATAAACTCATGCCAAATTCATTGGCTGCTGCTATGATTTCATCATCACGAATAGAACCGCCAGGTTCTATAACATTTTTAACACCAGCTGCTGCAGCCGCATCTATAGAATCGCGGAACGGGAAGAATGCTTCACTTGCAAGTGCTGAACCTGAAACATCAAGTCCCATCTCTTTTGCTTTTTTTAATGCACACTGTGCAGCATCAACACGACTCGTCATACCCATACCCACAGCAACCATAGCAGAGTTTTTTACATATACAACACAATTTGATTTTGTTAAGGATGCTACTTTATAAGCAATTTCCAAATCTTTCATCTCTTCTGAAGTTGCAGCGTTTTTAGTCATTAGTTTTGCATTTTTAACTTCATCATCTTTGACTTTATCAGCATCTTGAAAAATAAATCCGCCGTCTATATGTTTAAAATCTTTTTTATCATTTGCAAGAATTAATTTATCAGAACCCATTTCAAAAAGTTTAATACGTTTTTTTGCTGCAAATACTTCTTGAGCCTCTTCTGTAATGCGTCCTGCAATAATGACTTCAATGAAAATTTCATTCATTTTCTCAGCCAATGCTTTATCAACCGTGCCGTTTACTGCGACAACACCACCAAAAGCAGAAACCGGATCACACTTCAGTGCTTGGGTATAAGCCTCTAAAAGTGTCTCTTTAATAGCAAAGCCGCATGGATTTCCATGCTTTGAGATACAAACAGCATTATCATTTCCAAATGCAGCAGCAATTTTTACTGCACCGTTTAAATCATTTAAATTGTTAAAACTTGCTTCACCTTTAAGTGTTTTAAAATTATTTGAGAAATGTTTGTTAAATTCGTACAGTGCACCTTTTTGATGAGGATTTTCACCGTAACGTGTGTTCATTACTTTATTGCCTACTACAAATTGTTTCTCACCGAAACCTTCATTAAAACGCTCATTCATGTAGTTTGCAATCATTGAGTCATAAGATGCTGTATGCTCATAGGCTTTTATCATAAAACCGCGACGGAACTCTTTTGTATTTTTTTCATTTTCAATAGCATCTATTACGACATCATAATCCTCTACATCTGTTACAATAATTACTGAGTCAAAGTTTTTTGCAGCTGAGCGAACCATTGCCGGACCACCGATATCAATATTTTCAATAATATCATCAAAATCATCAGTTCTTTCAATCGTTTCTTTAAATGGATAAAGGTTTACACACACCAAATCAATTGCCTCTACACCAAGCTCTTTTGCCTGATCTAAATGTGACTGCTTGTCACGACGGTGTAAAATTCCACCGTGCACATAAGGATTGAGAGTTTTTACACGTCCTTCAAAACATTCTGGAAATTTTGTCACCTCATCAATTTCAACAGCATCGACGCCGTTTTCTTTTAAAAGTTTATATGTTCCACCGGTTGAAATAATTTCATATCCGTTTTTCACTAATGATTTACAAAAATCAACTACACCGTTTTTATCGCTTACACTTACTAACGCTCTTTTTTTCATTTCAAGCCTTGATTTAAAATATTAATGCCATTTTAGCTAAATAGAGTTTAGAAGATGGTAAACTTAAAAAAATAAATTAAGAGAACTACGATGAAGCAAAATATAGCCATACTCTGTTCCGGTGGAGATGTCTCCGGTATGAATCCTGCATTAAAAAGATTTGTAGAGTACACTTTGCAAAACAATTTAAAACCCTATTTCGTTTATGACGGTTATGAAGGCCTCATTGACAACAATATAAAAGAAGCAAATTATTGTGATGTTGCCGGCATTATCAACCGTGGAGGCACTAAAATAGGCAGTGCAAGAAGTAAAAGATTTATGGATGCCCAATACCGTACAATTGCCAAAAAGAACTTAGAAAAACTTAATATATCTATGTTAATTGTTCTCGGTGGGGACGGTTCATTCCGCGGCTTACATCAGTTTTACAAAGAACATAAAATCAGATTTTGCGGTATTCCTTCGACTATAGACAATGATATCTCCGGCACAGAATATTGCTTAGGTGTTGATACCGCACTTAACATGATAAAATTTTCAATAGACTCCATCAGAGATACGGCATCCTCTTTTAAAAGGGCTTTTGTCATTGAGACAATGGGAAATAAATGCGGTTATCTTGCTCTTGTTTCTCATCTTACATCAGGTTCCGAACTTTGTTTGATTCCTGAAATAGCCTACAACTTAAACGATTATGAGCAAAAATTCAAACAGGAAATAAAAAACGGGCGCAGATATTTTATTGTTATCGCGGCTGAGGGTATCAAACAAAATTCTACAGAAATTGCTGAGTGGTTTGAAGAAAAAATAGGTATAGAATCAAGAGTCAATGTGCTCGGTCATCTGCAACGCGGAGGTAACCCAACAGTAAAAGACAGACTTATGGCCTATAAGTTTATAACCTATGCTATAGATGGTTTAATGCAAAATAGAAATGAAAGTGTAATTTGTTATACAAAGAGTGGATTTGATTATAAGACAATAGATACAGTCGTCAATACGCCGTATCAATTAGATAATGAGCTTATAAAATTTATAAGCTCATAAA
>CAZDEM010000142.1:0-5270 GCA_964504315.1 uncultured Sulfurimonas sp. | reverse complement strand
GTCCAAACAAGATGGATTATGATACAGCTGTAAAAACAATAACAGGCGGGAAAACTCCTAAACCTTCAAAAAAAGTAAAGTTAAAAGTTCCAGAAATTGCTGAAAACGGTGCAGTTGTTCCAGTAACTGTAACAGTTGATTCTCCAATGACTGAAAGTAATTATGTAAAAGCTATCCATATTTTAAATGGTAAAAACTCGAATGCACGTTGTATTGATGTATTTTTAACACCTGCAAATGGAAAAGCTATGTTTTCTACTCGTATTAAACTTGGCGGTACACAAAACGTAACTGCTTTAGTTGAGTTAAGTGATGGAGAGTTTTTAATTGCTTCTCAAAGTGTTAAAGTAACTATCGGTGGTTGTGGTTGATTTTAACCAAACAATAAAAGTAAAAAAAATATAAAAAATAGAGGAATAGAAAATGCAAAAAAGAAAGTCACTGATTAAAATCAAACCAAAAAAATATAAAGACGGTGAAATAGTAAAAGTAAGTTTTATGGTTATGCATCCGATGGATACCGGTATGGGTAAAAATAAAAAAACTAAAAAAATTATTCCGGCTAAATATATTGACAGTGTTAAGTTTATTTATAACGGAAAAGAGATTACAAACATGAAAGTTTGGGAATCATTATCTGTAAACCCTGTATTTACAACATACATGAAAATTAACGGTAAAGGGAAACTTACTGTTAAATATACGGACAATACTGGTGAAGCGCACGAAAAAACTAAAAAGATTAAACCAAAAGGATAATCAAATGAAAACAGGTATTAAAATAGCTCTATCGGTTGCAATGCTTACTTCATTATCATTTGGTGGTGAACAATTTGCAATGAGCGACGCAGACCGTGCAATGTATGCAGAGATGTCAGAGAACAACCCTGCAGATATTATGGTTGCAGACGGCGAAGAATTGTTGAGTTACATGGGTGGAGACGCAGGTCTTGCCAAGTATTTAGGTGTCAGTGAAGATGATTTACCGGCATATATAGCAGGGTTTCCTCGTTATATCAAAAAGTTTGATATGGTTGTAGGATTGGATCAGGTTGTTCAGGCAATGATGGCAGACGGCGGGCATAAACCTTTGAAACTTAAAAGTGGAAATATGTTTGCAATGCTGGCATACATTAAGTCAATTGCTAATGATGAAAAGATTAACATAGATGTAAATGCGAACCCGCAAATGAAAGCAGCATATGCTTTAGGCGAAAAAACATTTATGACAAAACGTGGTGGTCGCGGACTTTCATGTAACTCTTGTCACTCTCCTGCTGTAATTGGTCGTGTATTAAGAACACAACCTCTTCCTGATTTGAGTGTGAAAGGCGTTAAAGCTGCTGCAACTTGGCCGGCTTACAGAATGACTAAATCATCACTGAGAACGCTGCAACGTCGTTTTCAGGGATGTATGAAAAATGCGCTTCTTAAAGTTATACCTATCGGTTCAAAACAAATGGTAGCACTTGAAGTGTATTTAACAGAAAAATCAAAGGGTGCTGAAATTGCAATCCCTGGTTTAAAAAGATAGAAGGCTAATAATGGAAATTTCTAGAAGAGATTTTATGCATATTGCAGCTATATTTGGACTGACTGCAGCTACGAGTAGTTTTGCAAGTTCAAAACAAATAGAGCAGATAGGTTTAAAAGATTTATATCAGTTTAACTCTATGGGTAATTTTACACTTATGCACATATGTGATTTGCATGCGCATGTAAAACCACTTTATTGGAGAGAGCCGTCTACTTTGATTTCTGCTCCAAACCTTGTGGGAACACCGGGATTTTTATGTGGTGATGCATTTGCAAAGCATTATGGACTGGAACCTAGTTCTCTTGATGCTTATTTTGATACATATATAGACTTTAGCAAATTAGCTAAAAAGTTTGGAAAAATGGGTGGTATCGCTCACATTAAAACTTTGACAAATCACATTATAAAAGAGCGCGGAAAAGAGAATGTACTTTTCCTTGACTCCGGTGATACATGGCAAGGTACAGGTGTAGCACTTAAAACAAGCGGCGAAGCTATTGTAAAAGCACAAAATTACCTTGGCATTGACACTATGGTGGGTCACTGGGAATTTACTTATGGTAAAGAGAGAGTAAAAGAGCTTATCGATATGCTTGATGCGAAATTTATCTCTCAAAATATTGTAGGTGATGATCCTTTTGCTGATGAGTATGAAGAGTTAATATTTGAACCGTATACTATTGAAGAGCGTGGTGGTGCAAAAATTGGTATTATCGGTCAGTCTTTTCCGTTTACATCTACTGCAAACCCGAAAGAGTTTACTGAGGGATGGAGTTTTGGTTTAAGACTTGAGACACTTCAAGAATATGTAGATGAGCTGAAAAATGAAAAAAAAGTTGATTGTGTTGTTGTGCTTTCTCACGATGGATTCAGCGTGGATCAAGAAGTTGCGCGTAAAGTTAAAGGTATTGACTTTATTTTAAGTGGTCATACACATGACCCTTCACCGGAACCTATTGTTATTAACGATACTGTTATTGTTATTGCAGGAAGCCATGGTAAATACATCGGTCGTTTGGACATTGATGCTAAAGACGGAAAAGTGAATGGTTATGAGTATAAACTTATTCCGATTGCGTCAAACATCATTCCGGCTGATCCAGAAGGTGTTAAACTTGTAAATAAGCTATATGCTCCGTTTGATAAAGAGTTTAACGAAGTTTTAGGTCAGACAAAAGGTATGCTTTACAAGCGTGATACATTCTTTTCAACATTTGATCAACTCATAAATGATGCGATTATGGATGAAATGAAATGTGATATTTCATTTACACCAGGATACAGATGGGGAACAACAGTTCTTGCGGGTGATAATATTTTAATGGATAATGTCTATGAAATGTGTGGTATTACATATCCTGATGTATATACATTTGAGTTAAAAGGTGCAAAAATTGCAACACTTTTAGAAGATATTGCAGACAATGTTTTTAATGCAAATCCTTTGTATCAACAGGGTGGTGATATGAGCCGTCTTGGCGGTGTAACGTATTCTATCGCTGTTGCAAACAAAGCAGGCGAGAGAATATCAAATCTTAAGATTGGAGGTAAACCTATAGACTTGGAAAAAACTTATGTAGTTTCTTCATGGGGTGGTAACTTACAAAAAGCAGGTGCTAACTTGCAGACTGATAAAATTCGCCCTGTTTATGATGTAGTTCGTGATTACATTAAAAAAGAAAAAGTAGTTGATGTTAGTAACAAGGGTAATGTTACTTTGGTTGACTACAGTTGTGGCTGTCCTACGAAGGGGTCTAGAGGCTGCTAATTGACAGGAGGCAGCTGCAACTGCCTCCTGTATCTGAATGTGTTAATAGTAACATAAACAAACATAGTTATTATAACACTTTTTATATTAATAAAAGGGAAGAAAAATGAAGAAAAATATGATTAAATTAGCGGCTGGAACTGCTGCAGTATTACTAATGGCTACTTCAGCACATGCTGGTTATACGATGAAGAAAAAAGTTGGTGATGTTGATACAAAACTTACTTTCTTTGGTTTTGCACAGCTTGAAGCAGTTGGTGGAAAAGGTGCAGAAATTAAAAATGCAGGTTCTACTGCAAAAGCAGGTACTAATTTAGCTTTTCGTGCTCAGCGTATTCGTCTTGGCTGGAAATATGTAGCCGGGAAAGTTCGTGGAAAAGTTTTCATAGATTTTAATCAAAAATCAGATGCTCCATCTGCAACAAACGGTGCTTCTATACCTAAATATGTAAAAGATGCTTTCATAGCTTATAAGTTTAACAATGCAATTATTCCAAAACTAGGTCTTATTAAAATGCCAAATGGTATGGGATTTACTATGCCGGGATGGAATCTTGATATTGCAGAACGTGGTTTTGACAAATCTCTTGTATTGGAAAGAAACTTAGGTTTTATGGTTTCTGGTCGTGGTATTGGTTTTGAGGGTAACAAAGCAAACGGTTTTGAAATGGGTCATGAGCGTCCTTGGAAAGGTTTTGGTTATGATGTTATGATAGCAAACCAGGCAAGTAGAAGTGCTGCAGCGAAGTCATCAAAAATGGGTGGAAATTCTTACGCTGTACGTGGTATGTTTGATTATACTGAAAAACTACATACTGAAATCTCTTATGCAAAATCTGAAAATGCTGATGGACTTGACGGTACACTCACAAATGGTGTAGATTATTCCAATATTAATGTTGGTATAGATTCAAACCTTCAAAAGTTAAGTTTGAAAGCTGAATATACGACTGCACATAATATCTTAGGTGTACAAGATTATGATGAAGATACATATACTGCAACTGCAGCATATTTTGTTCTACCAAACTTAGAATTAGTGGCAAAAACGATTCAAGGTTCTGCACAAAATGGTACTAATGCAGCAACAACAAAATTGGGTAATACATACTTAGGTTTTAATCTGTTTATATCTCAGCCGTATTCTGGATATTCTCGTAAAGCAAAAAGAGCAAGAAACCAGCATAAAGTTGTAGCTAACTATATTTTAGCAAGCGGTTCCGGTGCAACAGAGGTTGCTGCAGATAAATGGACAGGTTTAAGCGGTTACAGAGATGATGCATTCATCATCCAATACCAATTCAAATTTTAGATTAAATTAAAGGTTATGCTTTGAAGTCATTTTTGTTGAGTGTTGTATTATTTCATTCTCTCCTTTCATTCGATTACAAACTTCAGCCCATAAAAGTTGGTGAGTCCGCTACTCACTGCTTTTTTGGACTACCAGAAGTGATGGACGAGCATAACAATGGAAACATGTCTAACTCATGTTTTGTTAACCTTGGGAACAGCTATCTTGTAATAGATAGTGGTCCCACGTATCAGTATGCTGCTCAGGCATATAAAAAAATGAAAAAACTCAAAAACCTTCCTGTTTCTTATGTTGTTGACACGCATGTTCACGATGATCATTGGCTGGGTAACAGTTACTATGTGACCTTAGATGCTAAAATCATAGGCTCAGAGGCATTCAAAGAGTTGCCTAAACTTGACGAAACAAGAATGCAAAGAAGAATATCTCCTGAAGCATTTAAAGGAACAACACAGGTATTTCCGACTATTTTTGTAAACAAAGAAAAAGTGTTAGACATTAACGGTAAAAAAGTATATATTAAAAGTGTAAATCATAAAGCGCACACAAACAGTGATCTTTACGTTTACATACCAAGTGAAAAAATTGTCTTTGTCGGTGATTTGGTTTTTAACCAAAGACTCCCCTCACTGCGAGACGGAGACATAAACGGC
>CAZDEM010000141.1:0-5320 GCA_964504315.1 uncultured Sulfurimonas sp. | reverse complement strand
ACAAGGCAAAAATTCGCAGGAGCTACGAGTAGCTTCAAGAGTTTTTAACGCAGTAATAGGTATCATTTTAAAGCTCCCTACGGGCGATAAGCAAAAGGCATATCTGACTTCGTTAGATTTTTTTGAATGAGCTACGGCTAGTCCTACAAAAATCTGCCTTGCATCTGTACCCTTTTCTTATCGCTGTTATTTGGTTTTACTTTTGGATAGGTACTTGGCATCTTCATCATAAATAACGGCAGTTCCTGCAATCAAATCATGCAGTCCTCTTTTATCTTTCCTGAAGGCAATCATTAAAAATCCTATACCAAAAGAGAGAATAGAAGGAATATAGGCCAATGAGCGGGTAATTGCCTGCTTGTTTGTAATATCTTCAAATGTCTTTGCATCAATAATCTTTACATGCAGAAATTTTTTCCCCGGTGTAGCTCCACGCCAATTATCCCAAAATAGGACAGTAATAACCAACACAGATATCTCAAAAATAAATTCCCATGTAAAAGAAGTGCGCGGCTGTTTGTCGAGTGCATGCATATTTCCGCTCATTGCCATTTGCAGATTTTGCTGGTACTGTGAAAAATCAAACCAGTTGCCGCCGCTTAAAAAGTAAATAACTATCCCTACAGGCAGAGCTAAAAAAAGTGTATCTAGAAAGGAGGCAAAAAATCGCACCCACAATCCTGCATAATGTATGTTTTTCATCCGGTTGTTTTTTCCTTAATCAAGTCCATAATATTTTGGATCCTGCGGTTGGCCATAATAATAGCCTTGCAGAAAATCCACTCCAAACTCTTTTACAAGATTCGCCAATTCTTCTGTGCTGACAAACTCTGCAATAGTGCGAATATTTGCCTGCTTTGCATACTGTACTATTCCTCTAACCATGTTATTGATGTTTTCATCTTTATTGAGTTGTGTTATAAGAGAACCGTCTAATTTTATATAATCGATATGAAGTCTTAAAATAGTGGTAAAATTGGAATATCCTGAACCAAAATCATCAATAGCGACTTGACATCCATATTTTTTCACCAGTAATATAAAAGCTTCAACGACGCCATAATCATTTATATCTTCTGATTCTAATATTTCAAATGTAATTCTCTCTCCGCCATACTTATCTAAACGGTTTTTTATATAATTGAGCATCGATGGAGAGTTGAGGTTTTCATAACTGAGGTTTATAGAAATGTTGATATTGTTTTTTGCATAAACATTAAATACTTTTTGCATCATCTGTCGAGTAAAATATTCAAATGTTTTATCTTCTTTTGCTGCATCTAAAAAGTAATAAGGTGCGATAATTTCACCTGTATCAGTTTGTATTCTTGCCAAAGCCTCATATTTAACAATTTTTCCGCTTTTTGTATCTATAATGGGTTGAAAATAGGGAATGATATTACCATTATAAAGTGCTGTTTTGTAAACCTTAAGTCTTTGGATCTTTTGTACTTTTTCATCTTTGAGGGATTGTTTGTTTTTATAGACTCTGTATTTTTTTTGTGAAATGAGTGCTTCTTGCAGTGCAATATTTGCATGAGCCAAAATATTATTCACACCGTACGCAACACCTGCTGTAAAGTCGGCAACTATTGACTCATCATCTTCATTCTCTTGTGCTTCGCTCGGGACTAATAAAGAGTGCTGTATTAAAAGTAAATATTTACCAAACAGATTTTTATTTGTAATTAAAAATGCAAACTCCTGCAAATTAAGATTATATAATGTCACCTGCTCATTATGGATTATATTATGCAGTTCTTTGGCTTTTTTTCTAATGATATCCTGGACAATAGCATTTCCGTAGAGGTCTTTTAATACATTAAGCTGGTTTACATGTAAAATAACAAGCATTGCCTCTTTTTTAAGAAGGGAAAGGTCTTCGTTAAGCGCAGTATGATTTGGAAGCTTTGTAAACCTATCAAGGCTTTTGAGATTTTTAATGGCATATTCATTAACATCAAGTACTACAGTATTTTTTTGGGATTTATGCAAATTTTCATCAGCTATGCTATATAAATCATCACAGTTAAGATAAAATTTTGATGTATCAAGATTGATACCACCCACTGAAAGCTGTAAAGATTTTATGGCATTAAATTTAATAATATTTTGTGCTATATCATTTACGTAGGTATCATTTTCATTACGTATGGCCAGTGCAAATTCATTGTGAGATATTTTAAATAACTCTGAATTTTGAGGGTCGCGAAGCTCTTGTAAAAAATGAGATATCTGTAAGATTGTATCATCTTCAGGGGTATCATCATTTATTTTAATTAATAAAAGAGCAAATAATTCTTCTTTCCAAATAGCACGTTTATATTCTGCTTTTAGATAGTTGTGAAAATATTGTTTGTTGTATAAAGAGGTAAGCGGGTCTAAGGTAGAAAAGTATTCCAGCCTTTTTTGATAAGTTATATCTTTTAATATAGCAGTATAACCGATGATGTTTTTGTTCTTGTCATGTAGAGGTGTGATTACTGTATGTACCCAATATTCCTCTCCTGTACTTTTTGTATTTTTTAAATCTCCCTCCCATACATTATCGGTAGAAATAGTTTCCCATAAATCCTTTATGGTTTCTCTATGTATATCATGGTTTTTAAAAATACTGTGATTCTTTCCAAGTATTTCTTCTTTTGTATAACCGGTAAAATCTAAATAAGCCTGAGAAATATTTTTAATATTACCTTTGATATCTGAAACTGTTAAAAAAATATTTTCATCAATAAGTCTCTCTTTTTGTTTCAATAAAAATGCTTTATTTTCCAACTCTTCTATAAGTACGGATTTTTTTGCGAGTTCTAAAATGGCGAGTTGTGTGTCATCTGTATTTTTAAGGGGTTCACTAATATACTTGTCAATACCAAGGTTAATTGCGTCTGGAGAAAAATGAGAGGTATCCTTCTGTGTTATTAGGGCAATAACTTGCGTTTTATGATACTTTTTGATATTATTTGCCAATTCCATACCTTGAGAATCCGTTAAATCTAGACTGATTAACACAATGTCAAAATAGTTTTTATGTTCTAAATAGTGGTTTTTATAAAGGGAAAGTGCATCTTCTATATTATCTGCTGTTATAACATGAGGAGAAAGTTTTTTAAGGAGTTTAAAAATTTTATTTTTTATTGAAAGCTCACTTTCAACATATAAAATTTTTAAATCTGTGTACTCTCTTACATCTTGAAGAAGGTTCATACTTTAATCCCTTAGTGTTATAAACTATTATATATTATAAAACATTGATTTAAAATTAAAGTATGTATTTAAAGTTTAATTATACGTGATAGTTCGGTGCCTCTTGTGTTATGATAACATCATGGACATGAGATTCTTTAAGACCTGCTGAGGTAATCTCAACAAATTCCGCTTTATCCCAGAATGCTTCTATACTCTCACTTCCACAGTAACCCATAGATGAGCGTAGTCCGCCCATCATTTGATGGACGATTCCTGCAATAGAACCTCTAAAAGGAACACGACCCTCTATACCTTCCGGAACAAGTTTATCAGAAGCTGTTCCTTCTTGGAAATATCTATCAGTTGAACCTTTTTGCATAGCTCCTATTGAACCCATACCTCTGTATGATTTATATTGACGCCCTTGAAACATTATAGTCTCTCCCGGAGACTCTTCTGTTCCTGCTAAAAGTGAACCGGCCATAACACAGCTTGCTCCTACAGCAAGAGCTTTTGAAATATCGCCAGAATATTTAATGCCGCCGTCGGCTATAACAGGTACACCGTGTGGACGGGCAGCTTCAGCACACTCGTCAATTGCAGAGATTTGAGGAACACCGACACCCGCAACAATACGAGTCGTACAGATAGAACCGGGTCCTATTCCTACTTTAACTGCATCAGCTCCTGCTTCTATGAGAGAAAGTACTGCTTCTTTTGTCGCAATATTTCCGGCAATTACATCCACTTCTAAAGAGTCTTTAATGGCTTTCACCGTATCTAAAATACCTTTTGAATGACCATGCGCAGAATCTAGAACAAGAACATCTGCACCGGCATCTACAAGCGCTTTTGCTCTGTCCATTTGACCGACACCGATTGCTGCACCGACAATAAGACGGCCAAATGCATCTTTATTTGAGTTTGGATACTCTATGCGTTTTTTAATATCTTTAATTGTAACAAGACCTTTTAAGAAGCCTTCATCATCAATAATAGGGAGTTTTTCTATTTTATTTTGGTGCATAATATCAGCAGCTTCATCAAGTGAGATACCTTTTTTAGCAGTAATCAATGGCATTTTTGTCATAACTTCTTCTGCACTTTTACGCATATCTTTCTCAAAACGCATATCACGATTTGTAAGAATACCAAGCAGTTTGTTATGTCCGTCTACAACAGGGACACCGGAGATTTTAAATTCTTTCATTAACGCTTCAGCATCTGCCAATGTTGCATCAGGATGAACATAAATAGGATCAATAATGATTCCACTTTCAGATTTTTTTACTTTTTTAACCTGTTTGCATTGTGTCTCAATATCCATATTTTTATGAATTATTCCAATACCTCCAAGTCTTGCCATTGCAATAGCAGCTCGATACTCGGTTACAGTATCCATAGCAGCTGAAACCATAGGAATTTTAAGGCTGATGTTACGAGTCAGTTTTGTTTCAAGAGAGACCTCTTTTGGAAGTACTTCAGAATATTGTGGTACTAAAAGTACATCTTCAAATGTCAGGGCGCGTTTACGAATTCTCATGGGTATCCTTTTGTAGAGTATAGAAGTTAAAATTTTTGCATTATACCTCTTTTGTGGTTAAAAAGAGGTAAAATCTAGAAACATAAATTGTGAAAGTAGTATTATAATGACTACTAAAATAAATGGAAATAGATGGCTTTTAAATACCCATGGCTGAATACCAAAAAACACTTGGTTTATTCCACGAAATCCAAGCCACAAACCTAAAAATGCTTTAATTGAAAGTGCTATTTGAAAAGTTGACATACCATCTGAACTTATTTCTCCAAAAACTTGAGTAAAAAGATACATACCAGATAAAACAGCTACAATTAGTGCCTTAGGAACAACCTTTCTTACATGTACCATTATAGCTTCACGAGCTTTTTTAGATTCATCTTCATTTAATGATTGTTTCATCTTAGCTATAAAAAGATTGTCGGTAAAAAGAAATCCGCCATAAATAAATACGGCAAAAATATGTATGGTATGAATGATTGTGTATAAAATTACTTATCCTTTTTCGTTGCTTTTCTAAAGAGATGATAGTTTTCGGCTTCCAGCATATCTTCTATGTATCCGTTGACACATTTTGTACAGTTTGTCAAAACA
>CAZDEM010000140.1:0-5342 GCA_964504315.1 uncultured Sulfurimonas sp. | reverse complement strand
TCTTATCAAGACAGGAGTATGTTAATGAAAAAAGTAACTTCATTATTATTAAGTGTATTAGTGGCGAGTTCAATGTTTACAACAGTTGCATCGGCAGATGCTAAAAAAGGTCAAAAATTTTATCTTAAAAAATTAAAAGTTTGTAAAAAAGATGGTCTTAAAAATGGTGCAGTATTCGCAATAAAGCATGATCGTAAAGGTTGGGCTTCACTTAAAGATGCGGGTAAACTTCAAGAAGAATGGACTAAAATTTGTCCTCATGGAGTTAAAAAAATCAAAAAAATGAAACCAAAAGATGTCACTAATCTTTATGATTTTGTTTGGAAATATGCATCGGATGGTGAAGTTCCATCTTGTGGTTAATTTATAACTTTTTTAACTAAACCCTTTTTAGGGTTTAGTTTTCTCTTGCTTCAAAATAATTTTCAAACTTACTCTTCTTGATTTTTCTCTATCTTCTTTATTGTTTATAATGATTCTGTTTTTATAATTGAGTCCACTGCCTTTTAAAATTTCAGTTAAATACTTTTGTTTTGCTTCATCTTGTGCTAAAAAGAGTGACTTTAATGTCTCATAAGAACGTTTCATTGACAACTTTTCATTGTTTAAAAACCTATCAGAAAAAGCAGTATTCTTCCATTCACTGGAAGTATGTCCGTTGATTTCCAACGTATCTATTTGCCTTTCATGTGCATATAAAAAAGATGTCAGTTTCTTGGAAAATTTATCAAAAAACTTTTTTTGTTTTGCATTGAGTTTGTACTCTCCGGCCTTAAAATAAAGGCTTTTTTTCGTAAACTCAATAGTTGAATCTTTTTTGATTATGAGCTGTTTGTTATTTGTCTCATCTTCAAATAATGTACATAACTGCGCATAAAAATCTTGAGCATTTGCGGATATTTGAGCCATTGTAGCATCTTTATTGAGTTTAACCACCCACATATTGTTTTCATTGGAATTGTTGTCTGTATGTATGCCGGCTACACCAACTTGCGCGTTTGCTAAAATTGTTGCCTTGTTAAATACATCATAATTTTCATCCCCGTAATGTTCCTGATTGAGGAGCTTTAAATTCTTGCTTATTATCATTGCCAAGCCGTCAGTATTATAATTATCTTGTACAAAACCTACGCCTATTAGTCTACCGTCACTAAACTCTTTTATATCATTAATCTGAGTGGAATATGTACTGTCAATATGACTGTCTATCAATATATTTTTATATATATCGAATTTTACTAGGCGTATCTGTTTTTTGTGCATAGCATCAGCTTGGGATAAAGAGATTACAAAATTATGATCTTTTAATTTTAGTAGTGAAACCGGCTCAATTGTATTTTTACTTGGAATCTCTTTTAACCATACTTTATCGCCGTTTGGTGTGAGTCTTGAGATATATACGGCCGTTTTACCCATTTTATGCATTGTACTAAGGACCACAATGGATCCATCATCCGCTTCGGCGGCATCTATGCCTTCATCATCATATTGCGTGCCGTATTTTTGAGTCCATAACAGGCGCGCATCTTTTGTAAACCTGCTTATACAGATATCATCATTGCCTAAACCACTTTGAAAAATATTGTCTTGGTTTGTTCTGGATGTAAAGGAAGTTCCTACGGCCAATACTCCGCCATCTTTTAAAGCGAGAAGTTTATTCATTGTGTCATGGTTTTTGGTACCAAAATATATATGATGAGTCAGATTCATGTTTGCATTAAGCAGCAATAAGAGTTGTGAGCCATCCATCGTATAGCCGCCTACAAAGTAGCCATTTGTCGGTGTTTTTATAAAAGAGGCAGGCTTTGCAAATTTGTTAATATTAATTATTTTTGATTGTGTGATTTGTGCTTTATTATTAATGGTAAGGAGTTGCATCTTCGCACCATATTTATTTGAAATAGTTTGTAAATATTCAAAAGGGTCTGTATATGTCTTGTTTACATGTAAGTCTTGTTTAAACTCATTTGTAAAACCAAGTACACTCAGTGTTGTATTATAATTTTGGGTAATGTCAACAAGTCCGGCATTAAACGGTTTATGAACAATTATAGAAAAATCAGATGTTTTTGCATTCAGCAAAAGGCTGTGGAGTAAGAGTAAAAGGAATATTGTTAATTTCATATGACTGCTTTTTATTTAAAGTATAGCAATAAATATTCCTAAGTTTGTCAAGAATTTTTATTTAACTAGTTAATTAAGTGAAATACCAATATCAGTTGTAGCAAAATAGTTAAAGAATATACTTGACTTGTTGTTATTAAATATATAGAATTAGTATATGAACAGTCGTATTATAAGCTTATTTTTGTCATTGTTTTTTTTGGTAATTTTGACATATGAATATGTATCATCTGTTATATTACTTGAAAGCCCCTCTTTAAAAACTTCTGAGTTTGTTATGGAAAAACGATTAATCAACGATACGAATGATGACAAACTGTTCATTCTTTCGGTACCGGTTACATTTTATGTAATCATGCAAACTTCGACTCCACAATTTATTAGCAAACTTTATAGCTTTGAATTAATTTCTACAATATTTAAGCCTCCTATTTTCGCTTAATTTTTTTAACTGACACCATTATACAAATAAATTATATTTTTACTAGGAGATTACTATGTTGAAAAACAGTACATTACTAAAGGGTAATGATGTGTTTAAAAAGAGTTACTTTAAAAAACATGAGCTTGAGTTGCTAGATTTAGCTAAAAACGGACAAAATCCAAAAGCACTTTTTATCGGATGTGCGGATTCACGTGTTATACCAAATCTTATTACAGATACCGATCCAGGAGACCTTTTTGTTCTGAGAAATGTTGGAAATTTTGTGGCACCGTACAAGCCTGATGAAGATTATCATGCCACTGCTTCAGGAATAGAATACGCTGTGACAGCACTGAGTGTGTCTGAAATAATTATATGTGGGCATACACAATGCGGTGCTATTCATTCTTTGTTTTCAGACATAGATAAAGATAAATTTATACATACAAAAAAATGGCTCTCTTTGGGAGAAAAAGCTAAATCAATGGCGAAAATTGCTTTGGGGAAAGAAGCGTCCCAGGAGGAGCTTCTTCGTTTAACAGAAAAATTATCTGTAGTTTTTCAAATTGAAAACCTCTTGACATACCCATATGTTAAAGAAAAAGTAGACAACGGCTCTATTCATATACATGGCTGGATGTATAATATACATAATGGTGAAATTGAATATTATGATCCGGATGAATATACATATAAAAAGCTAAGTGAAGAGAAGGAGGGCTAAATGTTAAATACAAAAAATTTATCAGGTGATATTTTTGGGGGTATAACAGCTGCCGTTGTTGCTCTTCCTTTGGCTCTTGCCTTTGGAGTGCAATCAGGGATGGGTGCTATAGCAGGATTATATGGTGCTATCGCTTTAGGCTTTTTTGCAGCTTTATTTGGAGGTACATCAACACAAATATCTGGACCGACAGGACCAATGACTGTTGTTTCTTCTGCCATTATTGCAGGTGAAATAGCGATATACGGTTCGGTTGAAAATGCCATGCCAACAATAGTTGCCACATTTGTATTGGCAGGTGTATTTTTAATAATTATGGGTATTACCAAAATAGGTCAGTACATACGCTACATTCCTTATCCCGTAGTTTCAGGCTTTATGAGTGGAATAGGCTTTATCATTATATTTATGCAGATCTTTCCGTTTTTTGGTATGAAATCACCACCTACAATTATTGACATATTTACAAATATTTCAGATATTTTCAATGGAATGAATTTACAAGCAGTTTTATTGGCTGTGTTGACAATTGCTATTATTTATCTATTTCCAAAAATAACAAAGAAGATTCCATCTGCTCTTGTTGCTTTAATTGTACTTTCAGTGGTTGCATATCTGCTAAAAATGGATGTTGCAATTATTGGTGATATACCAAAAGGAATACCGGATGTTCATATAGATACACTTCTTGGTATGGATTGGCATCATCCTATGGTTTTGATTATTCCGGCTCTTACACTTGCTGCTTTGGGGGCAATTGATTCACTTTTGACATCTGTAGTTGCAGACAATATGACAAAAACCCAACACAATCCAAATAAAGAGCTAATAGGACAAGGAATAGGAAATATGGCTGCGGGAATTATAGGAGGACTCCCCGGAGCTGGTGCAACTATGAGAACTGTCGTAAACATCAAAGCAGGGGGCAAGACCAGGTTATCCGGGATAATACACTCAATTGTTCTATTAATAATTTTATTTGGTGCAGGAGCATATGCAAAACTTATTCCGATTCCTGTTCTTGCCGGTATACTAATAACAGTCGGCATTGGCATTATTGACTATAAAGGATTAAAACATATTGCAAGAGTACCGCGTTCGGATGCTATCGTGATGATTATAGTTTTATTTTTAACGGTATTTGTTGATCTTCTCCAGGCTGTAGCTGTTGGTTTGGTTTTGGCATCTCTGCTGTTTATGAAACAGATGGGAGATATTGCACAAGCAAATGCAATCAGCTCTATGCTTGATGATTTTCATAAATTACACCTAGAAGAAGATGAAAAACTTATCCCCGAAGATTTAAAAGAACAAATCTATATACAACATTTTGATGGACCGATATTTTTTGGGTTTACGGCGCATTTTAAAAAGATGATGCAAGAGTTACCCGATGTACATATTGTTATTTTTAGGATGGGCAATGTTCCATCAATAGATCAAACCGGTATGTATGCGATAGAAGATGCCGTATTAGAACTTCAAAAGAAAGGGATTACTGTAATTATAACAGGAATTAAAGAACAGCCCTTGGATATGCTTAAAAATATTAGATTAATCCCAGATTTATTACCAGAAGATTATATATATGAAAGTTATAGTGCTGCTTTAAAAAAATTAGAGTTTATAAAAAGGAGAAGTGATTTAATGTATAAAGCCCCTTAGAAAAGGGGCTTGTAAAGATCTATCTAAGATTTTCAAATGGTGCAGTTACCACTTGCTTGCGACTTACAGTGTATGGAACTAAAGCTGCTGCACGAGCACGTTTGATTACAACTGTAATCATATCTTGGTGACGTTTACAGTTTCCTGTTAAACGACGTGGCATAATTTTGTATCTTTCTGATAATGAAAAACGTAAACTTGCTACTTCTTTGTAATCCATGAAGTCAACTTTTGCTTCACAGTATTTACAATATCTTTTTTTATATTTTCTTTTTTCTGACATGTTATTACCTTTATATCTATTTTTGTTTAAAATGGAATTTCATCTTCATCTATATCAATTTCAGGAATAGAGTTGCTACTTGGCATTTCACGACTCTGAGACGCTGCTTGATTGTTATTGTA
>CAZDEM010000139.1:2550-5351 GCA_964504315.1 uncultured Sulfurimonas sp. | reverse complement strand
ATTTGTTCTTTTTGAATTAGAAATAATTCTGTTAAGCTCTTCTTGAAAAGCAAATTTATTTAATATCCCTGTAAGAGAATCCCTTGTTGCTAATTCTCTATATCGCTGTTCACTTTTTGCTAATGTTGTTTGTGACTTTTGCTTCAACTCTTCATAAAGTTCTTTCATCTCTTGAGATGAAGTTTCTAAAGTATGCTCTAAAAAATCTCTTTCTTGATCACTTTCATAATATGATGCATTTACAAACTCTATAAATTTTTCCAGATTTTTTTCTGGAAATTTTCCATCTTTAAAAGCCAATTTTTTTAGTTGCTTTTGTAAAAGTTTATGCATTACCTTTCCAAATTGCAGTTAACGTCATTATTTGGTTATATAAATCGTATCTACATGCTTTCAGTGGTGAAATCTCTCTATAGGAATAGAAGCCAATAATAGAATCTAATAAGATGTCAAACTGATCCTTGTGTTGTAATTGATTTATTCTATCCCCCTCATTAATTAAACCTGAAAAACTAATATAGAATTACATTAATAATTCACTATTGCTTCATTAAAACGAAACAAACGATATATAAATCGTTGATGAATTTTACAGTAAATCATATTATTAAATTCTTAAATATATATATCGTTAGGACATAAATTGAATACTGTAGATGATTTAGAAAAATATAGTGATAATATTTTGGACATAGTATCTACTAATGTCAAAAAATATAGAGAAGAAAAAGGTTTTACTCAAATGCAATTAGCATTAGAAATTGGACTTACTGGTGGTGCATATCTTGGTCGTGCCGAAATTAGAAAAAATAATCATCACTTCAATATTAAACATATAGTAAAAATAGCTAAGGTTCTTGATATTGATGTTTGTAAGTTCTTTGAGGTAACAGAATAGAAAATATAAAGAGTTATTTTTTTATTTTTCTTATCACATAAGTCAGGAAAAGTGGCTACATACAAGAGTATAAATTTTTTAGCTTGTATGGTTGGCAACAGTATCTGGGAGAGTGTGTCCGCTTGCCTGCATACTTAACGCTTTTTTATGTTTTTTGTAATGTTCTCTCACAACCTGTGCAAGTCTCTCTTTTGTTTTTATATCAATAACTCCGTTATCTGCAATGTTGTCCGCAAGATTTTGTACCAGTTCATCTTGGGGTTTTTGCACTTTTTCTTTAAACGAAAGTAAAAGTTCCTTGTTTACATGTAACGGTAGTGAGCCCATAATACCTACATCATTTTGTTTATGAATTAAAAGACCCGATGTTGTTCCTCTATCAAGTGTTAAGACCTGAAACAAGTAGAGTGTATGATAATTTAGCTGCTGCTGCAAATCTTCTTTTGATATTTTTGTTCTTGTCTCTAAGGCGTTTTCTATAATGGCGATGTAAGTATCTATAATACCTTCACCAAAGCTTTTGGCAAAATCTGCATCAGACTGCTTGTTACCTGTTTTATAATTTTCAAGATAAAAATGAGAAATACCGCGTGTTCTTTGCAGGGAGGGAATTGTAAAATATTTATCTCCCTGTTCTTTGCCCTCTGCATATTTTTCTTCTGCGAGTTTTTGCAAAGAAGCATCAAAATGCTCTTTGTCCTCTGCATTGGCAATACTTGGGTTTAAATCAGCCATAATACGCCAGTAAGAGGGTGCATTACGCAGCTGTGTCAAACTGATATGAATATGTACGGAAGGCACATGAGGATTATTTGGATGAATAATAGTGGAAATAGCTGTTGCACTTTTGAGATTTTTCTCCGGGTCATCGTCATAATGGACTTGTGAGACATTAACACTTGCGGTATTGAAAAGTTTTTTGTCTCTTGATTCAAATCTACTGCCGCCGCCATGAAGTCCATTGTCTCTAAGCCATGTCACTTCTTGAAACTTTTTATTTGCTCCAAATTTTTGTGAAAGCATGTCGAGTTTGTCTACAAATCTTTTTTGCAAAGCTCTTACTTGTTTATATGCTTCTTGTGCTTCTTTGGAACCTGCTAAAATAAGTTTCATAATTATCATCCATAAATATTTTTTCTAATTTTAGCAGGATAAAGTGTAATACAAAAATATTTACCTGTTTCCTCCGCCTTTTCCATGGGAACCTTGGTACATATTTCCAGAACCTGAAGTGCTTTCTTGATTTTGTGAACCTTTTTTATACTGATATTTATTTTGCTTTTTTTGACCTGATTCACTGCCATTATTCTGCTGTGTTCTTTCTTGCATTTGTTCCATTTGTTGCATTTGTGCTTCATGCTGGGCAAAACTTTCATCTGCAAAACTTGCTCCTGCCAATAGTAGCAATACGATTAATACTTTTTTCATCTGTTTATCCTTGTGTTTGATAATGTAAGTATAATAGTTTTATGTTAGCAGATTGTTAGCAGTTAGATATTTTTTTTAGCAACTTTAAGATAAAATCACAGTATGAATAAACAAGAGTATAAACAAGCAGTGGAAAAATTGAATCTTTGGGCATATCATTATTATGTTTTGGATGACCCTATAATGACGGATGAGGTGTATGACAAACTTTACAAAGAGGTTGAAAAATATGAAGAAGTACATCCTGAAGACATATTAAAAAATTCTCCGACACAAAGAGTAGGGGATGTGATCAGTGAAGGTTTTGTTAAAGAGAAACATCTCTCTAGAATGTGGTCGCTTGAAGATATTTTTGATGCCGAAGGGTTAAGAAAATGGTTGGAAAAAACCTACCGTCTTGATAAGAACGTGACTTTTTATTGTGAACCAAAATATGACGGAGCTTCTTTAAATCTTATATATGAAAATGGACAAC
>CAZDEM010000139.1:0-2450 GCA_964504315.1 uncultured Sulfurimonas sp. | reverse complement strand
TGTGAACCAAAATATGACGGAGCTTCTTTAAATCTTATATATGAAAATGGACAACTGCAAAAAGGTATAACCAGAGGAGACGGGAGTGTAGGAGAACTTATAACACAAAATGTAAAAACCATCCGCACTGTTCCTTTGAGCATAGAACATAAAGAACTTATAGAAATTCGCGGCGAGGTCGTGATTTTTAAAGATGAGTTTGACAAAATAAACAAAGACCGACTCAAAAAAGGAGAACCGCCTTTTGCAAATCCCCGTAATGCAGCTGCGGGGAGTCTTCGTCAGCTTGACCCGAGTGTTACTGCTGCTCGTAATCTTGTCTTTTTACCTTACGGCGTAGGTGTCAATACACTGTCTCATAAACTTTTGAGTGATAAAATGACCTATATTTATGAACTTGGATTTCGTAAACCACCGCTTCGTGCCATTACAAAAGGATATGATGACATAGAAGCCATTTATGAGAAGATGAAAGAAGAGCGTGAGAGTTACCCTATGATGCTTGACGGTATGGTGGTAAAAGTGAATGAAATAGCCGCGCAAATAGATATGGGTTATACGGTAAAGGTTCCGCGCTGGGCAGTAGCGTATAAATTTCCTGCAGTTGAGAAGATAACACGCCTAAAAGACATCATTTTACAGGTGGGGCGTACAGGAGTTGTTACACCTGTTGCCGTGGTTGAACCGACAGAGATAGAAGGTGCGGTAGTTGAGAGGGCAACACTGCATAACTTTGATGAGATAGAGCGTATGGACATCCGCATAGGTGATCAAGTGATAATTTTGAGAAGCGGGGATGTCATACCTAAAATCGTCAAAGTGCTTACGCAGGAAAGAGACGGCAGTGAAGTGAAAATCGAGCGTCCAAAAAACTGTCCGGTTTGCGGCAGTGAACTGCTGCAAGAAGATGTACTGATAAAATGTCAAAACCTTAAATGTGAAGCGCGTGTTGTAAATTCGATTATCTATTTTGCTTCAAAACAGTGTCTCAATATTGACGGACTGGGCAATAAAATAGTAGAACAGCTTTTTAATGCCGGGCTTGTGAGAAGTGTACTTGATTTATTTTTACTTACAGAGGAAAAACTGTTGCAGCTTGAAGGCTTTAAAGAGAAAAAAGCACAAAATCTACTTCGTTCCATAGAGAATGCAAAAGGGTGTGAACTTTGGCGTTTTATCAATGCGCTTGGAATTGAACATATTGGAGAAGTGGCATCAAAAATGATAGCTGAGGCTTTTGGTTTGGAATACATTCATCCGAGTAAAGAACAGCTTCTTACTATAGAAGGTATAGGTGATGAGATGGCGGAGTCTTATTTGGAATTTATGCGGGTAAATCGTGAAACGGTAGAAGAACTCCAAGCGATTTTGCACCCAGTTGCCCCAGAGAAAAAAGAAGAGGCACAAGAGAATCCTTTTAAAGGAAAAACAGTAGTGCTCACAGGAACCATGAGCGAGCCGCGACCAAAGATAAAAGAGATGCTTGAATCTCTCGGTGCCAAAGTCTCAGGAAGCGTGAGTAAAAAGACTGACTATCTTATCTACGGAGAAGATGACGGAAGTAAGTACGATAAAGCGGTGAAACTAGGTGTAAAAACTCTCACGGAGGATGAGATGAGGTGGTTGTTAAACAAATGACCTATGAAAAACTCAAAAACATTCAAGAGACAAATCGGACGCTGAAACTTTTAAAGAGTGATAATTTCGCTTTTACTCTCTCTTTTTTCTACCTTACTTTTGTAAAAAACGGAAAAATTACCCTGCAACACTCTGAAATTCTCTCCTATCTTGATGATTATCTTTTTACTATTAACGATATTTATAAGGATGTATATCCAAAAGAGGCAAAAGAGTATTTGGATGATTTTGTGAGTGACAAGAATGGGTATTTGAGAAAATATCATGACAGTTCGGACGAAGCTCTGTATGAGTTGACACCTTATACACAAAAAACACTTGAATTTATAGAATCTTTAGAGAAAAAAGAGTTTGTAGGAAGCCGCAGTAAGTTTAACATTATCTTTGAACTTCTTGAAGAGTTGGAATTTGAAACCATGTTGAGTGATGAAGAGAGAATCAATGAACTTGAAGCCAAAAAGAAAAAACTGACTCAAGAGATAGAGGCTATCCGATCAAAGCAGGATATCCGTTTTGATGCCTCACGCATTAAAGAGCATTATATGCAAATTGAGGAGATGGTTCGTAAACTCAAATATGATTTTAGTGAGATAGAATATAATTTTCGTTCTCTCAATGTAACGGCGATGGAAAAAATTGCTCTTGCAAATGAAACAAAAGGTGATGTTCTTAGTTCCATCTTTGAGATTGAAGATGATATACGCCAGAGTGATCAGGGGAAAAGTTTTTTTGCTTTTTGGCAGTTGTTGAGTGATACTAAACGTAGTGAAAAACTCTCACAACTTCTTGAAAATCTTTACACCATAGAGAGT
>CAZDEM010000138.1:0-5398 GCA_964504315.1 uncultured Sulfurimonas sp. | reverse complement strand
CTTATATGTTCTACACTGTCTGTATCTATAGTAAAAACCACTACGGAAGTTTTTTGTTTATCATCATGTTTGAGAAGCACTATTTTTGCGTCAGGCACTACTTTATTAATTTCTCGCACAAGGCTTTGCACCAGTACAGTATTATGTATATATGAGACTATATGAATCAATACTTTATTTTTCACCAACAGCTCAATTTCATTCATTATGCTGGGAACTTCAGCCGATGAGCTTAATGTAAAATTATTGATTTTTAAAGTATCAGTATTCATACGATTTTTACCACCTTTGTACATATAACTAGTATGTATAATACCATATTTTTCACTCATAAAGTAGAATTTAACCACAGTTTGACTATACTCTTTTAATGAAATCTTATCAAAACCTTGTTTTACTTCAAAACTTATACCGCTTAAAAGCAATAGGTTTTGAATATATAGAACACTTTAATATAAACGATAAAACAAACTATGAAACACCAAACACACTTGACGCCTTGGCCCAAAATATAGCCTCATGTCACCTCTGCGACTTAAGCAAATCACGAACACAAAGCATGAGTGGGTACGGTAATGAGAATGCAGAACTATTTATAATCGACTATAGCGTATCACAAGCACAAGACAACTCAAACACATACTATGCCGGACGTTCAGGTGAAAGCTTAAGAAACATGATTGAAAAAGTCATACATGTAAGCATAGAAGATGTTTTTATCACACATGCGATAAAGTGCAAACCGTTGCAATCAAACAAGCCTTCTCCCTCAGAGTATAACTCCTGTAAAAATTACCTGTTTTCTCAGTTGGAATTTATAAATCCCAAGGTTATTATCACACTTGGAGAAGATGCTTATACGCATATTACAGGAGACACAAACTTTGAGAATGTCAGAGGTCATGTCATAGACTACAAAGAGTATAAACTCATTCCAATTTATCATCCTCAATACCTTTTAAGAAACCCTCATCTAAAAAAAATCACGCTAAATGATTTAAAAACTATAAAGAGCTGCTTATAAAAATATTAATTAGATTTTAACCAATGAACATTCCCATCCATCGTACATTCCAGCACAGCTATCACTAATTTCAATAATTTTCATAGTCAGTTCATCAATATCATAATAAAAAGGAGAATCAATTCTGTAAAATTGCACACCAAACATTATTTCATTATTAAAAGGTACTTCTAATTCCTCTTGACATTGAAATCCTTCACTTTCAATAAGGACTTTAAAATTTTGACGATCTTCATCACTTTTAAAATAGGCTTTATGCTCAATCGCACGTTTCATTCGTAGATTATCACCCTGCTCTTTTAAACTATCACAGGCATGATGATTTGCTATAATTTGCCACTCTCTTACACTTGGAAAAAGAAGTTTTTGATAAACTTCCCACTCCATATCCATACGGGAACCAAATTCGTAAGTATACTCAGAGAAATGTTCCATCGCAGCAGCAACCGTATTACTCCACTCAAAATCCATTTTAAGATAATAGATAAAATTTACTTCGCCTTGCGAAATAATACGCCCTATATATTTCCCACTTCTCCAACGAAGGGATTCCATCTCGAGTCTGTCTTCTATAAAACCGACATCATCACTTTCATCTTGAGTTACAAGTCCATCTTCTTTCGGATTTTGAAGTTTTACTTTTACAAATCCAACATACAAAAATTCTGGATTTGGAACTTCATCAGCTACTCCGGCATTAAAAGAGATCATAGCCGGATGACCTTCAATTGGTTTCATATAAGCTTCCCAGTATTCTTGCATTTTTTTTCCTTTTATTCCATTTCTAAACTCATGAGAAACATATCTTCCCCATCAATTACATTTACATCCGTTGCACCACATTCTTGACAACAATAGTGAATTTTTTCAAGCTCACTCTCTTTTTTACACTGATTACACCTTATCTTTAGAGGTTGAATATTCATCACAAACTCAGCCCCGTCACAAACTGTTTTTTCTTTAAAGGTATTAAAAGCGATTTCTAAAAGATGTGCTTCAATACCACTCATTACACCAATTTTTACAATGATTTTTATAACTTTCTTTGCATTATTTTGCTCTGCTATTTCCTCTATCTGTTCAAGCAAAGCCTGAACGACACTATATTCATGCATCTTCTCTTCCTTGTTTATTGTGTATCTTGAATCTTTTCGGAGTGACTCGAGGACAAATTTTATAGACAAACTCATACCTCAATCTATGAAATTGACTTGCTTTATCCCAGAATTCTGGATACATGACAGCTATTTCATTTTCTCGTGCTTTTTCAATCAGATGTGTGTTCTCTTCTAAATAATCCTCTTTTTCCCAAAGAAAATCACTATATTTATCTTCATCCGCAATAATATTTTCACAAAATTCTTGCAAGGCATTCATATAATTTGCATGCAAAAACACTGCATCAATCATACCAACCCTTTGAGCCTCTTTTGCACCAACAGGTAAACAGGCGTCTAAAAAATCTTGTGCCTTTTTCTTCCCAACTCTTTTTGGTAATGTATAGGTATGATACTCACTTCCACTAAGACCCAAAGTTTTATAATGAGGATTTAGTACCACATTCTCATCTGCAACAGCATAATCACAGGCTAATGCTAAAAAGACACCGCCTGCTCCGGCATTTTTATGAAGGGATGCGACAGTAACTACATCATCTGCAAAGAGTATACTCTTGACAAGGTTATTCATAGCATTAATATTACTCCATCCGTCTTCCCCATTTTTTTTACTGTCCTCAAGAAGATTGAGATGAAGACCATTACTAAAAAAATCTTCGCCACCCATCAATACAACAACTTTGGCTTGTGTTTTGATATATTCAAACGCATATTTAAGTTTCATGCATTTATCACTGCTAAAAGCACCATTATGAAAATTGAAATATAAATAGGCAATCTCATCTTGAATATCACAGCTTATTTCATAAAAAGTTTTGTAGCTTTTATCAAAAATCAGAGGGAGTCTCTCTTCTTTTACACCTTTAAGTTTCTCTTTGAGTACATAAGTCGCCGGGAGTTTAAACTTCCCGTGTTCTTTGAGATGTGTTATCCATACGGCACCATCTCTTGTACTAAGACATATTGCACCGTCTCGCTTTGCCAGTATCTCTTTTGGTATATCGGATGTAAGTTTTTCCTCTTCCCACGCTCCATATAAAGAAACTTTTACACCAAGTATCTCATCTTCCAATCCCGGCAAACTGTCGTAGATATATATTTTTTTCAAAATCTCTTGTGTTGTATCTTCTTGCCAATCAATAGATAATTCAGGTCTTGTACTCAAAGGAGACAATACCTGTTCTTCTTTTCTAACAACCGCTAAATTGTCAAAAAAAACATCTAAAACTGCAGCATAACTGCTTAAAATTTCATTACGGTACAAACTCGCTTTATAAGTCTCACGCACTTTGAAATTTTTCTTGGCATATATATCACCGCCGTCAAAAATTGCATTGGCTTTTAAAATGACAACACCCCATTCTTTTTTGTCTAAAGCACACTCCAGGCTGTATGCACCTCTGTCCCCTTTGGGACCTGGATGAAAAATATAAGTAGGATACTTTTCATAAATAGATGCAGGGATATAATCTTTCAAATAAGGGGAAAGTATAAGCTCTGGAGAAAAGTTTTCAATTTCTTCATCTCGCGAAACAGACTTAACATAAACTACATCCACCTCATGCATCTTTTCTTTAAGATAGGTATATACAAGTTGTGAGAGTGAGTTAAATGTTGAAACCAGCAGTGTAATCTTCATATATAATAGTTACCTAACATATGCGAGGTAAAAGTTCTCCTGTCGGTGTATCTAAAAATCTTTTTGTTCCATAAGAGCTTAACAAAACCACTTTACCTACATATGCATCACTAACATTAGCAATCTGCACTGCATTATCAGAGTTTTCAAAACTATGCAGTATTTCAAGCGCTTTATCTGCATCTTCTTTTTTTATTGCTAAAACAAAAGTACCTTCATTTGCAAGATTAACCGCCTCAAAACCAAGCATCTCACAAATACCTTCAACTTCTTGCGATACAGGTATAGCATCTTCTTGAACCTCTATACATATTTTTGATTGTTTAGCCCATTCGTTAAGTACGGCACTGACACCGCCTCTTGTAGCATCACGCAATGCCGTAATATTTACCCCAGCTTCTATAAGAGCCTGCACTTGATGTGTCAGCGAAGCACAATCACTCTTTAGCTCTGATGTAAGTTCAATGCCTTCACGCGCTGCAAAAATAGTAGCACCGTGTCTTCCTAAATCGCGAGAAACCAAAATAACATCCTCTTTGGAAATATTGTTGGAGCTAATGCCTTTTTTTTGAATTTCACCAATTCCGGTTGTATTTATAAAAATTTTATCGACACTGCCACGAGGTACTACCTTGGTATCTCCGCTTACAACAACAGCACCATTATCTTCAAGCTCTTTTTTCATACTGCGAACAATTTTTTCAAGTTCTCTGGTAGAAAACCCTTCTTCTATAATAACGCTACATGTAAGGTACTTCGGTTGTGCACCCATCATAGCCAAGTCATTACATGTACCGCAGATAGCAAGTTTTCCAATATCTCCACCAGGGAAAAATAAAGGACTTACCGTAAAACTGTCTGTACTAAATGCGAGCTCTCCATTATGTATAACAGCTGCATCTTCACTTTTTTCTAAAATATCATTTTTAAAAGCTTTATAAAAAATTTTAGTTATGAGTTCATTATTCTCTTCCCCACCATTTCCCATAGCTAAAGTAATTTGTTTATTCATAATAAATTCCCATATTTATAATAAGCAGCACAGGCACCTTCACTGCTCACCATGCAACTTCCAAGAGGAGTTGATGGCTTACATGCTGTACCAAAAATTGTACATTCATTTGGTTTTGCCATTCCGCGAAGTATATCACCGCAAATGCAAAGTTTATGATCTTCTATCTCTTCTTTTGGCAATATATCAGCATATATTTTTTCGGCATCTATATTTAAATACTCAGGACGAAGCCTATATCCACTCTCAGGAACATTGCCCAAACCTCTCCATTTAAACAAATCTGCTTTTTGAAAATATTTTTCTATCAATGCCTGTGCTTTTAAGTTTCCATCATATGAAACTAATCGTTTATATTCAACTTCTAATTCACATCTATTCTCATTAAACTGGCGAACACTCATAAGAATAGCTTCCATAACATCCACAGGTTCAAAACCGGCAACAACTACTGGTCGATGATACTCTTTTGGAAATTTTTCATAAATTTTACTTCCGGTAATAACACTTACATGTGATGGACCCAAAAAAGCATCGATTCTATTGTTATGACTACCTACTTGTTCATCCCTACTATCAATGAGTTCAGCCATCACTTCCGGTAC
>CAZDEM010000137.1:0-5426 GCA_964504315.1 uncultured Sulfurimonas sp. | reverse complement strand
TTCAGTATCAAAACCAAAAACTACTTTTCCCCAATTTTGCTCATAAGTATTTCTTTGTAAAAATCCAAAAGTATAGAGTTCATTATCATTGCTTGGAAGATTTTTTTCCCATGTTGCTACATATCTATTTCTATTGTATCTAACATATGGTGTCATTGTTATCTCTAAATCATCATATGAATAGTTATTAAACTCTGCACTTATCTTTGCATAATCGAATTTTCGTTTTACATCAGTTTTTTGTAGAGCTGTAAAGTAATTTGGATCATCACTAGCAGCAGTTGAGCCATTTTCAATATTTGCATAATCATTAAAACTATCTGCTTGCTGGGCTTCTGTTTTTGAAAAGTTAAAGAGGATTTTCACATCATTTTCATCATTTATTGTATGGTCATATCGTATATTTGCTTCGGCTCTATCAGCTTTTGTATGATCTCTCCAACCTTTGGAATGCATATAAGAAGCATTGGCACGATAAGCATTGTCTTTATCTATTGTATCACTTACTTCTACACCACCAGTAACATAACCATAACTTCCACCCATCCCTTTTACAGATATCTCTTTTTGCTTAGACGGTTTTTTTGCAGACTCAACATTTATAACAGCTGCAATGGCATCAGAACCATAAAGAGCAGTTCCTGCACCTTTTAACACTTCAACAGAAGAAGCTGATTGATAAGTTGTATATGCCAAACCATTATGGTTGAAAAATCCGCTTGACTGCACTGGAATACCATCTTGCATAAAAAGGTAGTAAGGTCCTGTACCCATAGGCATACGAATAGATGTCATATGCCCAATGACTGAACCGGTTTGCTCAATTCTTACACCACTTAAAGAATTAAGTAAATCTTTTTGATAAATTACTTGATCCAACTTAATCTCTTTTTCATCCTTTGTTGCAATACTCAAAGGTTGTTCAACAACATTTTCATTAACACCGGTAGCCGTCACACTGATTGGTGCAATTTCTACAACGGCATCAGCTAATAGAGCAGATGCAATTAAAGAAAGTCCCCATATTCTTTTTTTCATTTTAGTCCCCATTTTTAAAAAATTTTAAAAATAGTATAAAAAAATTGTTACAAAAGTGTTAAATGAAACTGATTCCAAACCTGCTCTTCTGTTATTTGTATTATACCTATACCTTAGTATTTGTTCACATTATGTTTATTGGCATTTATTTTTAGCAATATGGTAAAATTTATTGGCTTTTTTGATACAATCTATACAGTAATACGGAGGTAGAAAATGAGTGTAGATTTAAGCGATATTGCCCAGGAAAATTATAAATATGCGCAGCATTTAGCCACTTGTAATAGTGTGATTGCTTATAAAAATGAAACATTTGAGCTTGCAAAAGTAGAAAAACATACTGCATTTGAGAGTGTAGATTTTTGGCGCAATATTTCACTTTCAACTGAGATACTTTTAAAAGCCTGCATGCTCAAACATCAGGTCAATTTTTTTCACAGACGCGCGCATGGGAAATATGGTCCAAAAGTGGCAGCATTTACAAATGAATGGCTCGCACAAAAACTACATGAGCTAGATATATCTTATGTGGCACAAATAAATACCGGAACAGTCAGTACAACACTTAAACGTGCCGAAGTGGAGCTTTTTACAAAACCCTGGATGAATCAGGAGAAAGTGAAGTTGATACGAGAGATGTTTTACATCATCATAAGAACCCGTCGCAACCGAAACACGCATTTTTTCTTTCCAAATCAAAGTCATATTGATATAGCTGAGGTCGAGATGATTTACCTGCCGCTTTTAAATTTATTAGGAGAACTTTACGATGCCGAAAATTGAACCGTTCGAAAATTTTTCTCAGGAATATGAACTCTGGTTTACAAAACATACAGAGCTCTATGAAGCTGAAGTAAAAGCGATAAAAAGGCTTTTGCCTCCTTTTAAGAATGGTATTGAAATTGGTGTTGGTAGTGGACAGTTTGCCATAGCTCTTGATATTAAAACAGGCGTTGAACCTTCAAATACAATGGCTAAGATAGCCGAATCAAAAGGGCTTAAAATTATAAAAGGTGTTGCTGAAAATATTCCTTTGGCAGATGAAAAGTATGATTTTGTTCTTATGGTAACTACGATCTGTTTTGTTGATGATCCTCTAATGAGTTTAAACAATATTTATAGAATTTTAGAACCAAAAGGTACTGTGATTATCGGTTTTGTAGATAAAAATTCACAACTTGGAAAATTATATGAGCAAAATAGCCAACAGAGCCGTTTTTATAAAGAGGCACAATTTTACACTACTGAGGAGATTATAAATTTGTTAGAAAAAGCCGGATTTTCTAATGTTACTTGTGTTCAAACTCTTTTTGGAGATGATGTAAATGATATGAACACTGCGGTGAAAAAAGGCTATGGAGAAGGAGCCTTTGTAGCTATTTTGGCACATAAGGAATAAAAAACGAACTAGAGATTATTGCTTTTCAAGCACCCCATCTCGCGAAAGATAAAAAACATCAAAATCATTGGCAACAAAACATTCCCCTTTGTAAGAGGATTTTATCTCGTCACAAACTATCTGTGCATCGTAAGAGCTGCCTTGTGCGTATCTTGCACTGATGTGGGTTGCTATAAGGTTTTTGACATGATGCTTTTGTGCTACTTCACCTAGCTTTTTTGCTGTAGTGTGGAGGAATTTTGTCGCCAATGCATCGTAAACTTCTTGTGTGTAAGTGCTTTCATGTATCAGCAGGTCAAGATTGTCCAGATTCTTGCCCAGGATATCAGGCTCACTGTTATCTCCGGCTATTATGAGCGTTCTCCCTGGTATGGGACAAAGCATATACTCACTTGAAACAAGCTCTTTTCCTTTGTGTATAATGTTGTTTCCGCGTTTGAGTTCTCCATAAAGCGGTGAGGGTTTAAGCCCCTCTAAACGCAGCTTTTGCTCATCAAGTTTATTTGTTATGTCATGCTCTTGTATAAAATAGGCAAAACTTTCCACAGAATGTACAAGCGGGAGAACCTGGAGTGAAAATTTGTCAAAGCTCAATGCTCTGTTTGCTTCTGTTTCAATTATTTCCAGTTTATAACCTAGATGTTCCTCCGAAGTGTCTATGACACACTCAATGAAGTGTTTTATCCCTTTTGGTCCATAGATTGTAAGAGGTGAGAAGGCTTTGTCGAGTGTTTTAGAAGAGAGCAGTCCCGGCAGTCCGTAGTAATGATCGCCATGCAGATGGGTGATGAAGATTGTACAGAGCTTTCCAACTGAAAGAGAAGTTTTGAGTATCTGATGCTGCGTAGCTTCCCCGCAGTCAAAAAGATACCATTTATTGTCCTGGTCAAGTTCCAAAGCAAGAGCTGTAACATTTCTCTCTTTTGTCGGCTTGCCGGCACTTGTTCCTAAAAAAGTCAGTTTCAATGTGAGTTCCTTATATTTTGTAATATAATGATAAATAGTTAAAATCTAAAGACAAGGATACCCAATCATGAATAATTATCAAAGAGTCCATCCTCGTAAACCCGCAGGCATTGAAAACAAACGAGCTTTTTTAATTGGTTCGGGTATAGCTTCTTTGGCTGCTGCTGAGTATTTGATGCGTGATGGTTACATGAAGGGCCCTCAGATAACGATATTTGAAGAGAGTAGTTTAGTCGGTGGTGCGTTAGATGGTGCAGGTAATCCAAAGGAGGGCTTTGTTGCACGCGGAGGACGAGAGATGGAAGAGCATTATGAGTGTTTGTGGGATTTGTACGCTGGAATACCGTCATTGGAAGAAGAGGGAAGAACTGTTCTTGATGAGTTCAAAGAACTCAATGATATTGATCCAAACTTTTCAAAAGTGAGAGTAATTTACAACAGAGGAGAAAAACAGCGTTCAACAGGCTTGGGGTTGGAAGAAAAGCACATAAAAGAGTTGACAAAACTACTTTTGAGTAAAGAAGAAAATTTGGGCACGACGACTGTTGAGGAGTATTTTGAAGCATCTTATTTTGAGACAGATATGTGGCTCTACTGGAGAAGTATGTTTGCTTTTGAACCGTGGCACAGTGTTGTCGAGATGAAGCGTTATATGCATCGTTTTATCCATCTTTTGCCGGGTATGAGTACGATGCGAGGCTTGGTATTTAGCAAGTATAACCAATATGATTCTTTGACGCTTCCATTGAAAAAATGTCTAGAGGATAAAGGTGTAAACTTTGTTCTCAACACTGCGGTAAGTGATTTGGAAGTAGATATTCAGGAGAGTAAAAAAACGGTAACCGCCATTCATCTTCTTGGAAACGGCAAAGAAAAAGTTATTGAGACATGCGAAGATGATTTAATATTTTTTACTAATGGCTCAATGGTAGAGAACTCTTCCCTTGGAGATATGAATACGGCTCCTGTTTTAAATCGCAGGGAGGGCACATGTTGGGCACTGTGGAAAAAGCTGGCACAAAAAGATGCGGCTTTTGGAAAACCGGAAGTTTTTTGCAGTGATATAGACAAAACAAAATGGGAATCATTTACCATAACTGCCAAAGGCCCAAAAATGCGTCAACTTCTTGAGGATTTTGCAGAGAGAAAATTTCTACCGCACAAAACGGCGACAGGTGGAATTATTACCATCAAAGATTCGAACTGGCTCATGAGTGTCACGGTAAACAGACAGCCGCAGTATAAAAATCAGTCAGCTGATTATACAATCGCTTGGGCATATGCACTCTATCCGGATAACAAGGGTGATTTTATCGACAAGAAGATGAGTGAATGTTCCGGACAAGAGCTACTTGAGGAGCTGTTGTACCATTTTGGAATAGATGAAGGAGATATGGAAGTGTATGTTGATGAATGTATCGTTATTCCTGTGATGATGCCTTATATAACAAGTCAGTTTATGCCCAGACTCCAAGAAGATAGACCGCAAGTCGTACCAAAAGACAGTGTAAACCTGGCCTTTTTAGGACAGTTTTGTGAGATAAAGGGTGATTGTGTATTTACTGTTGAGTATTCTGTTCGTTCTGCAATCACAGCAGTTTATACGCTACTCAATCTGGATAAAAATGTTCCAGATATTTATCTGAGTCAGTATGATATTCGTGCATTGGCAGCAGCTGTAAAAACGATGAAAAGTGAGCATGAAGGTTTGATAACACGCTTGGTTGAAAGTGTTATTAGAAAAAAATTAAAAAATACAACTTTTGAGAAACTACTTTAGAGGTGAGTTAACACAGCTATCTTTTGAATATTCGTCCTGAAGAAAAAGAGTGGAGTAAAACGATACGCCGAATGAATATAAAACCAACAGATGATATCAAATCATTGGCAAAGATAATAAAGTATGTACAAGGTGGATTTTATCCATCTGCACACTTTTAATTTTTCACTCTTGACTTTTGAACATATGTTCGTTATAATTCGGTCATATGTGCATATTAAATTATATTAGGCAGTTTGGAAA
>CAZDEM010000136.1:0-5455 GCA_964504315.1 uncultured Sulfurimonas sp. | reverse complement strand
ATAGTATATTTTATATTAAATATTGTGTTAGATATAAATTTTTAACGATATTGTATCATCTAAATAATATAATATACACGGTTTTCCGTATATAATTAGTATGGTTTATTCCAATATATAGAAAAGTAAAAATAAAACTATTTTTACTTATTCTTCTATGACTATTGATTTTGCGACAGGATGGAGGGTAATGATGTTTTCTTTCATCTCAAGATAAAAGGGAGTGTAGGCTTTTGCATCGGTTTTGTATATTATTTCATGAGTGTCATCAATGGTAAATACAATTTTATTAAGACCTCTAAAAGGTTCTTTTACGGTAATAGTGGCGTTTTTGCAGGAGTTTTGTATTGCTTTTTTTTCACTTTTTAAAGATTGGATCTCTTTTTCTAATTCTTCAACTCTGCTTAGGCTGTGTCTTTTTGCTTCTTCAAGCTTATATTTAAGATCTTCAAGATCACTCTCTATAAATTTTATTTTACTTTCTAATATAGGGATGTCGCGGTAATTAATTTTAAACAGGTTGTCTTCTCCGCTTACAAGGCGCACGGTAATCGAATTTGAAGCATAAACCTTCAAATTATTTTTAACATGCCCTATAGTGACATCTTGTGCATATACTGCGCCGCCTATAGAAGATTCAATATCCACAGTGGTCCCATAAACGACACCGCCTTCAAGGAGTTTTATTTTTCCTTCATGGCATCTTAGCATGCCTTTATGTCTGTTAACGCTTGCATATTTTGCATATTGTATGGAGTCTTGGTGTGTGGCACCATCAATTTCCAGTGTTACAGCTTCGAGACGACTCTTCGCACCGACAAAACCGTCTACATGTATTCTTTCTGAAACAAGAATAACTCCCTCTTTGATTGTATCTCGAGCGGTATCATGTTGTGTGACTACAACTTCAATATTATTATCTTCCAAGTCATCAACAAGGTCTCTGTGTCTTGAAATTTCACTAATTTTAATACGATTATCAACAAGTAATTCTTTGCCGTCATAATGTACATAACCGCGTATTTTACTAATATAGCGTTTTGTTGTTGCATTTTCTTCGATTTTAATAGAGTTTTCATCAACTCTAGCCTGTAAATCATCTACATTATTGGCAAATGCTGTATCTATATACTCCCCAAAAGCATTCAATCCGTTCTGTCCGTAAATAGGTTTTTTGTATTCAACAAGCAGCTCATTCTCTTCTACTTCAATTACTTCGCCCTTATGCTCTTTTTCCTGAAACCAAAATATAAGTTTGCTCGGGCGTGTGATAAGAGGGGTTATACCGTTAAAGAGCGGAATTTTAACCCTTTTGATAAATTTTCCCGCATAGATATATTTCACTAAAAGTTTCAGATATTTTTTCATATCTTCATCAAATATGTTGATGAGTATTTTATGATATGCCTTAATCTTATTGAACTCTCTAAAAAGCTTTTTTAGCAAATCAACAGGTTTGTGTGTTTTATAGGGGATTTTTGAATCCGGGGATAAAATGAGCGTAGGATGGGTGGAATATTTTGAATAATCAATAGTATACTCAAGTTCTAGTTCTCTCTTCTCGCTTTGCATAGCGGTAATAGTATAGAGCTGATGAAACTCGATATGTTCATTAAGAATTCTTTCTTTGTCTATATAATTCTTTTGTACATCTTTGCTGTAGAGTTCAAAAGATTCTGTCGCATTACTTTTTATATAAGTGTCAACCTTATTAATAAGAAAATCACATTCTGATGAAGGAATAAGATTTTCTTCTGCAAAAATATTTAGTGCTTCTTCTATATATCTTGTTTTTATGATTTTATTTTCTATTTTGGGCATTATTTAATACTCGAGTAAATCGCTGTAATCATATTTGGCAAAATCAAGGTAGAGCTTACCGTTTTGTTTGATTACTCTGACATCACTGTCATAGACTGCCAAAAATCTTTTTTTAATGATTTTTCTCTGGTAAGGTTCCAGTTCAAGTGTTTTAAGGTAGCTTTTGAGCTCGAGAATCTTATTTTCCTCTTCTACATCTATGGCTTTTTGTGTTTGCTCTAAAGGTTCAACATCATGCACCATATTTGTATTTTGGGCAAGAAGCTTTGTGTTAAGCAGTTCTAAAACTTGTTTTAACTGTTCATCTTTAGTGCTGTAGACTTTTTCAATTTTACTCATTTCATCGCGAAGCATTTGCTCTTTGTCATCTATAAGTTTGTCTATTTTTTCTTCTAGCTGTACAATTTTAGCTTTAAGCTGCAGGTTCTCTTTTTGATACAATGATAAAACCATTGCAACTGTTGTTCTTGGTTTTGCCGGTGATTTACTTGGAGGGGCTGGCTGTGCTTGTTTTTGGGGAACTTCATCAGGAATGATTATATAGACAGTATCATCTTCAACAATATAGTTTAGTTTTTTGGTACGAAGTTTTGAATTAATCATCTCTTTTGACATTTTAAATTTTTTTGAATACTCATCAAGTGTCAGTTTCATTCATCTTCCTTTCTTTAGTGCTTGTTTAAAATTTATAAATTGGAGGGATAATTATACCCGATTTTCTCAGCCATACACGGTATCCCTTCTTTTCATTGTTGTGTTTGTCTTTAAATCTGTAAAGCGGTGATTTTTTGAACTCTCTTTCTATGAGAAGTTGATTATACTCTTTGTGAACAGTTATGAAGCGCTGAAAGTTGTAATATGCCTCATCAGAAATCATTACCGTTGAAATATTGAAGTCTTTAAGCTCTAAATATCGGGCACAGTCGTTCAGTCCTGTTCCTATAAAATTTTTATGTCCTAAAATATCTGTAAACTGGTTGATTTTCCCTGTATGAACAGCTATACGCAAGCCTTGAAAATAAGAAAATTTTTTTGAAATTTGTTCTGAAAAATGATTAAAACTCAGTCCAAGAATTGTTCCATAGCCTCTGAATTTTGGTGTGAGTATGCAGTAAAAGCCGTCGCCGGTGGGAATATAGCCCAATATTAGTTCGCTCAGCGGAAGATTTGCATTCTCTAGTATCCGCTCAATAATCTTTTTGTAACTACGTGTTAAAAAGTTGATGATTTCAAGCTGCTGTTTTGTGGTGAGTATAGAAAAATTAATAATATCTATGAGAACAATATCTGTATTAATTTCTGTTTTGCTACTCATTCTCAAAATCCTTTAGTGTATGATTTTAGCATAAAGTTCTTTTAAATGAACTATATATTATAATTTCAAAATTAAATTTTTAGGGAATAATTATGAGTAATGGTGTATTAGATATTGTTAAACCTGGAGTTCTTTTCGGTGATGATGTATTAAAGGTATATGAACATGCTAAAAAGGTCGGCTTTGCTATACCTGCCGTAAATGTGGTAAATACTGACTCTGTTAACGGTGTTTTAGAAGCTGCTGCAAAAGCTAATTCTCCTGTTATTATACAGTTTAGTAACGGCGGTGCTTCTTACTATGCAGGAAAAGGACTGGGCAATGAGGGTGAAAAATCTGCTATTATCGGTGCTGTTGCCGGTGCAATTCATACACATATGATGGCTGAGGCTTACGGTGTTGCAGTCATTCTGCATACTGACCATGCATCGAAAAAACTGCTTCCCTGGATAAATGCTCTGCTTGAAGCAGGTGAGAGTTATTATAAAACACAAGGAAAACCGCTTTTTTCTTCTCATATGCTTGACCTTTCAGAAGAGTCTATTAATGAAAATATCGGTACATGTAAAGCGTATTTTGAGAGAATGAGTAAAATCGGTATGAGCATTGAAATAGAACTTGGCTGTACAGGCGGAGAAGAAGATGGTGTTGACAATACAAATATTGATAACGCGCTTTTATATACGCAACCAGAAGAGGTAGCCCTTGCTTATAAAGAACTCAGTGAAATTTCTCCAAACTTTACGATTGCCGCTTCATTTGGAAATGTACACGGCGTTTACAAACCGGGAAATGTTCAGCTTACGCCTAAAATACTGGATAATTCTCAAAAATACATTCAAGAAAAATTTCATACAGAAGAAAAGCCTGTGAACTTTGTATTTCACGGTGGTTCAGGGTCTCTGCCTTCAGAAATCAGTGAAGCTATCGGTTATGGTGTTATTAAAATGAATATAGATACAGATACACAGTGGGCAACATGGGACGGTGTAAGAAAGTATGTTGCAAAATATCATGATTATCTTCAAAGTCAAATTGGAAATCCGGAAGGTGAAGAGAAGCCGAATAAAAAATATTATGATCCGAGAAAATGGCTGCGTTCAGGTCAAGAAAGTTTAGTTGCACGTGTTATTCAAGCCTATAAAGACTTGAATGCAATGGAGCGAAACTAAGAATTGAGTTTCTTGTGAATATCCTTGATATCTTTTGTATCGGGGTTTTTCAAATAATGCAGATGTAAAAGTTGTTTGAGCCTGTTTTCATTAAATCTCCAAAAATGTTCGGCATCAAAATTTTTATGTTCTTTTACCATGTCGTGCAACTCTTTTTCATTAAGCTCTCCATTACCTCCTTTAATTATTTCTAAAATTAGATTAATAAGCTCATTTTGTGATTCGGGGGTTGTATCATCATCTTTTAATTGCTTGCTTGGCATAAAGTGATAAAGTTTCCATCCGCTGAGTATAAGAGCGATGATAAAGGCTATCATCATCCATGAAGAGAGTGATATATCCATAAATATCCTTTTTTTACTCAATTATAGGCTTATTTTGATAAAATTCTATTTATGAATGATAAAGTATTTACTAAACCGATAAAAAAACAGTTTGAATTTGATGAAGAGGTTGCAGCCGTCTTTGATGATATGCTTGAGAGAAGTGTACCCTTTTATAAAGAGTCTCAGAAAATTACAGAATTTTTTTCCCTTAAAAATTTGAATGAAAATGGTAGAGTTTATGATTTGGGCTGTTCAACGGCATCAACACTGCTTAATATCCATAGAAAACTATCCAAAAATGCAGAGCTCATCGGTCTTGACAACTCTGAGGCAATGCTCCAGCGAGCAAGACAAAAATCTGAAGCGTACGGTGCTGACATAGAAGTATGTAATGCTGATATACTTGAGTACAACTACAAAGAAGCAGATGTTTTTATAAGCAACTATACTTTGCAGTTTATTCGTCCTCTTGTACGAGAGGAGTTGGTGAAGAAAATTGCCGCTTCTTTAAAAAAAGAGGGTGTCTTTATATTTAGCGAAAAAGTAATTTCTCATCATCCAAAACTTAATAAAGAGTTGATTGAATGCTATTATGATTTTAAAAAAGAGCAGGGCTACTCAGAGTATGAGATTATGCAAAAGCGTGAAGCTTTAGAAAATGTGCTTGTGCCTTACAGTGAAGAAGAAAATATTAAAATGGCGTTAAATGCAGGTTTTTCACATTGTGAAGTACTATTGCGATGGGCAAATTTTGCCACTTTTATAGCACTTAAGTAAGAGAAAATTCATTTTCAGTTCATCTTCTTTTTATACTATTGAAC
>CAZDEM010000135.1:0-5465 GCA_964504315.1 uncultured Sulfurimonas sp. | reverse complement strand
AAGTATTGGGGCTTGCATATATGAAGATAATGAAAGGAAAACAGAGCTGTTAAAAAGAGCCGATGAAGCTCTCTATTTAGCTAAAGAGAGAGGTAGAAACAGAGTTGTTTTTAAAAATAAGCAAAAAAAGCTTATAAAGTGATTCTGATACCGATAGGACAGTGATCGGAACCTTCGATATAATCTAAAATAAAGGCATCTTCCAAGTTTTCAGCCAAATCTTCAGATATAAAAAAATAATCAATCCTCCAACCGACATTTTTTACTCTTGCATTAGAACGATACGACCACCAGCTGTATGCATCTTCTTTGTCCCCGTGAACATACCTGAATGTATCTATATATCCATGGTCTAAAAATTTATCTATCCATTCTCGCTCAATGGGTAAAAAACCTGATGTTTTAGAATTTGCCTTTGGGTTTTTTAAATCAATTTCACGGTGTGCAGTATTGACATCGCCGCATACGATAATACTTTTTCCCTCATCTTTGAGTTGTTCACAGTAGGCTAAAAAATCATCATAAAATTTCATTTTATAAGCAAGGCGTTCTTCATCTTTTTGCCCGTTTGGAAAATAGACATTAAAAAGTACAATATCGCCGTAATGCGTTTCTATGATTCGTCCCTCATGTTTGGTGTCTATATCATTACATGTAGAGGTGTAGTCACTTTTAAGCATACTATATGTTGCTGTTCCGCTGTAACCTTTTCTCTCTCCAGAGTTAATAATTACTTCACTAAACTCTTTTTCAAACAAATTGTCAGGAATCTGTTCTTTTTGTGCTTTTATCTCTTGGAGGCATAAGATGTCAGTTTCTCTTTCATCTATCCATTTAAGGGCTTCTTTATTGGCTACAGCTCGTATTCCATTAACATTCCAAGATATTATTTCTATTGAGTCTGACATTTACATTCCATTGCGTGTTTTTTGAATAATTATTCCACTTCAAAGTAGAAGTGGAAGGAGAAGATAAAAAGATGAGATTAAACGAAGTCTACTTTTGCCAAGTGATGTTTTAATCCAAGTTCTGCTGGGCTGCAACCGAGTGCAAGACCAACCATTTGTTGCATATGAAGAACAGGAAGTTCAACATCACGTCCAATTGCTTCACTAGCGTGTGCAGTTTGAGTGTCCAGTTTTAAATGACAAAGTGGACATGGAGTAACCATCCAGTCTGCATTTCCATCCATAGCACCTGCAATTGCATTTCCAGTTAAAACTGCTGCAGTATGCGGTGCTTGAAGCTCAACATGAAAACCACAACATTTATTTTTTTGCTCATAATCAACTGTTTCACCACCACATGCAATGATTAAATCATCAAGTGATGTAGGATTATATGGGTTTTCAGGAGACTTATGCGTCTCATTTTGAAGTTCTGAAGGACGAATATTATGACAACCGTAAAATGGTGCAATATTAAACTGGCTAAGAGGTGTAACAACCATCTCTTTTAGTTTATCAAGACCAAAGTCATCAATAATTGCGTATAAAAAGTGTGTCACATCTGAGGTACCTTTGTATTCTAGTCCTACTTCTGCAAGTTTTTCATTTACTTTTGCTTTTAGCTCTTCGTTGTTATCTAGTCTATGTTTTGTCATAGCGGTATTAAGCTGACAGGTATTACAGATAGTTACCATTGTAAGACCATGTTTTTCTGCATATGCTATATTTCTTGCATTAAGTACTAAAGATAAAAAATCATCATAATCTTGAAGATGAGACGCTCCACAGCATGAAGCTTCAGTAAGTTCTACAAGTTCAATTCCTAGTTTATCTGCAACAGCCATAGTTGACATCATTTGCTCTGGAGTACTTTGTTTTGCAGTACATCCAGTAAAAAGTGCGTATTTTAGTTTTTCCATTATTTAACTCCTAGAACTTTGCAGTTGATGAAGATTTTACAAGTTTTTGAATTTCATCAAGATTTTCTGATTTTGTTATGCCCCATGGCGGAACGATTTTACCTTTTGTAAACATTCTAAATGCCACCGGTAAATGTTTAACAATTGCCGGGCCTTCAGAGTAAAGGACAAGTCCGCCCTCATCAAGTACACCGTTTTTTATAATTGATTTTTTAAATCCGACCGCGTGACGAACTGCAACATTATTTTTAGCAATACCTTCTTGGAATGCCATTTGATGAAGTTTTGTAATTTTACCAATAGGGTTAATATCTTTTGGACATGCTTCAGCACATTCAAAACATTTTACACAATCCCAAACACCCTGTTTTTCTTCATTGACATCTGCAAGTCTTGACTCAGAAGTATCACGTACATCAGCAGAGAAACGGTATGCAGCAGCAAAAGCGGCAGGACCGAAGAAATCTTCATTTACTTCAACGGCAGGACAAGCATAGTGACAAGCACCACATTGTATACATAAGTCTGCCTCATCAAGTTTTTCAGCATCTTCAGGTGATACAAGGTTTTCACTTTGAGGATTTTCATCAATCTCTGCTACTAAATACGGTGTAACAGCATCATGTTTTTCCCAGAAATCCGCTTTATCAATAATCATATCTTTGATAACTCTTTTTTTGCTGAGCGGTTCTATAACAAGCTCGTTTCCAAAAAGATCTATCATATCATTCATACTCTCTTTACATGCAAGAGTTGAACGACCGTTTACTTTAATGGCACAAGCACCACAAATACCGTGACGACAACTTCTTCTATAAGAAAAACTTCCATCATGGTCCCATTTAATTCTGTTTAATATATCTAATACAACTTCCTCTGAAGTCACTTCCATATCATAGTTTTCATAATATGGAAGGTAGTCTTCATCAGCATTAAAACGAAATACTTTGAAGTTTACTTTTTGTGTAGTAATTTTATGTGTACTCATAAGTTATCCTTAGTAATTTCTTTCTCTTAGTTCATGTTTTCCAAGAACAACATCCATGTAGTCAAGTGAAATATTTCCGTTTTCATCCATATATGCCATAGTGTGTTTTAAGAAGTTTTCATCATCACGCTTTTCAAAGTCTTCTCTATAGTGTGCACCACGGCTCTCTTCTCTGGCAATTGCACTCTCTACAATAAACAGTGAATAATCAAGCATATGACCAAATTCTAACGCTTCTTGAAGCTCTGTATTAAATACTTTTGATTTGTCTTTAATACGAACATTTTTAAATCTTTCACGCAGTTCTTTTACTGTGTCAACAGCGATTTGTAATGTATCTTTGCTTCTAAATGCACCTGCATTAGCAGTCATACATTGTTGCAATTCTTCTCTTAAATGAGGAACTGTTTCGTTACCGTTATTGTTTAATAAAAAGTTAATTTCTTTAAGTGCTTGTTTAGCATCATCATCACTAGCTTTGCGAAGTTCAATGTTGTCAACATCATTAGCCATTGTTTTACCAACAAAACGACCAAAAAGAAGAGCTTCAAGTACAGAGTTGGCACCAAGTCTGTTTGCACCATGCACTGATACACAAGAACACTCACCGGCTGCATAGAAGCCTTCTATAAATTCTTCATTGTTTTTACGGGCATGACCGTCAATATCTACCGGAATACCACCCATTGAGTAGTGTGCAGTAGCAGATATTAAAATAGGTTCTTTAATCATATCCAAACCTAAGAAAGTTATTGCAAGTTCACGAAGCTCAGGAAGTCTTTCCATAATTAAATCTTTTCCAAGATGCGTTACATCAAGGTAAACAGCATCTTTTCTAGGACCAACACCGCGTCCTTCTCTAATTTCATTTAAAATTGCACGGGCAACAACATCACGAGATGCAAGTTCAAGAGCATTTGGAGCATATTTTTCCATAAATCTTTCACCTTTAGAGTTAAAAAGACGTCCACCTTCACCACGAGCAGCTTCAGAAATTAAAACACCGTTTCCGCTTAACCCAGACGGATGAAATTGAACAAACTCCATATCTTCTAAAGGAAGACCGTGACGTGCAACTATTGAAAGACCGTCACCGGTATTTGCATGTGCATTTGAATTTATTTTATAAGCACGAGCATATCCGCCAGTTGCAAACATAACTGTTTTAGCATTAAATATAGCCATTTGCATATCGCGAATATTAAATGCAACAACACCTGACACTTTTCCATCTTTATAAATGATGTCAGCAGCATACCATTCATCCCAAAACTTAACACCAGAACGGTAAGCTTGTTCATATACAGTTTGTAGGAGAGTTAATCCAATTCTGTCTTTCGCATAGCATGCGCGAGGAGAAGACTGTCCGCCAAAAGGACGCTGTGCTATTTTACCATCAGGTTTTCTACTAAAAGTAGCACCCATTCTTTCTGCCCAAAGAATTGTCTCTGGAGCATTCTGACACATAAATTCCACAGCATCTTGATCAGCCAGGTAATCACTTCCTTTGACTGTATCAAATTCATGAAGTTCAACACTGTCTTCATCACTAAATGCCGCGTTTATTCCACCTTGAGCTGCACCTGAGTGGCTTCTAAGGGGATGTAACTTTGTAATAACAGCAACTTTTTTTCCTGCGTTTTGCAATTCTCTGGCTGCTGCACATCCCGCAAGACCTGCACCAACTATAACCGCATCGTAAGTATAAATAGGAATACTCATTAACCCATCCTTCAATAAAGAACTAAAATAATGCTGATTATAGCGTGAATAGTCTTAGGGCAGGTTAAATATGTTATTTGTGTTCGTGAAGTTTGCGTTTGTTACTATTTGAGACATATAGCCTTACATCTCTTTGTGGGCCAGATCTCTCAGTTGAAGAATTTTATTTTTTCCTGTTGTTTTTGCATACTCTAAAATTTCTTTAGCCTGTTTCGTAGCCTCTTCCAAAGAGGTATTATTTGGTTTGACAACAAATCCGCCTGTTACTGTTATAGCTACAGGACCATTGTCAGGTGCATTAAATTTTAATTCGGCGATACTTTCTCGTATAATTTCCATATCTTTAAAAAGTTGTTCTTTTGAAGATCGTGAAAGGACAACAGTAAATTGATTATAGTCAGTTCTTGCAATGACATCTATAGGTTGCTCATGTAGGGAAATAGTATAGGCAACTTTTCGTAGTATTGCCTGTGTAACCTCTTGTGTAAAAGCCCTGTTGGATTTTGAAAAGTTATCAATTTCGAGTATAGTAACAGCTGTAAAATTACTGTCTTTGAGTCCTTTTTTATTTGCATATGAATTCAAAAGTCCTTTATAATTGTTGATTTCCGTTACAGGATCAAGCATACTTGGGTTGTCATGAACAACACTCTTTCTATTCATTCTAAGTGCAATGGCATCAGCTTCCATAGAAAAAATCTCATAATCATTTTTATTTTTTTCAACTTGAAATAGATATTCGACGTCTCTGTAAATGGCAGTCAGCATTTTTCTGTACCAAAATGTTGCAAACAAAACGAGAATAAAAATAATAATAACTAATACTTTTACAATATTAAATTTTTCCTGATTATAGGAAATACTTTTTAGCAGCATGTTATCTATATG
>CAZDEM010000134.1:0-5526 GCA_964504315.1 uncultured Sulfurimonas sp. | reverse complement strand
TAATGATTAATTATTGAATATAAAAATATTATTAATATGATTAATTTAAAAAAAAAATAAAATAAAAAAAAAGATGCAGTAGCTACTTCATTAGTGTATACGAAGTTTATATTTAAAAACTTTGAAAAGCATACTCAGGATCAAGAACTTGAAGCCGATGCTTGTAGTCTAAAAATTTTAACTACAATAAATGAAAAAAGAAAGAAAAACTATGTTCAGCAGCTGATTAAAAATATAGATATTACGATGCAGGATAAACAAGAAACTGGTGATAAGGAAATATTCTCATTCTCTGAACATCCTAGTAAAGAACTAAGAATAAAGAATATAAAGCAATTATCTAAAAAATTATAAATGAAGGTGTTTCCTTACCAAAGTAAAAAGTAATTTGCCCCAAAAAGTACCAATAACTTAGCTAAAGTTATTCCGGTAACCCCTATAATATTCCCTATTTGACATGATGAACAGTTTTTATACTGTTTTCCTTCATATTGTGCATAAAAAAAGTAGATGACAGTCAGAACAAGCATTGTAAGCATTGCATAATTTTCTGCACTTTTTAAAAGAAGCAGATTTTCATCAGATAAAAAGAATTTTGATGCAAGTGCTGCTAGAGAAATGACAAATAAAAATTTGATTACATGGAGAATCTTGTCTCGTTTGAATGTCGTAGGACAACCGTTGTCCGTGATGGCGTCCGTACCGAACTCAAGTTTGGAATCAAAAAGTTTTCGTTCTGTATCATCAAGTCTTACTCTGAAGTTTGATCCGAAAACATAATCGATTTTTCTTTGTATCATGACGGCTAAATCATCTGCAGCTTCTAAAAACTGCTGGTTTGCATCTCTGTCCTCATACATCAGTTTTATTTTTTCATACCGTTTTGTTTTTGCACTTAAACCCGGAAAGTAAGCGGTAGATTCTACCGGTTCAACTGTGCCTTCGCGTTTAATAATTCTTGGGTTAATGAGTTCTAAGAATTCACCGTCATCTTTTTTTATAACAATAACGGCATAAGGCGAGCCTATCTGAAAGGCTGCAAGCGCGTTGAGATGATTTGCCTCTATTGTATCTTTTAAATCTTCTATCACATCAAAAAGACTGTGATCAAAGTGTCTGACATTTGCACCAAATTCCAAACTCGGTGTTGCAGGATATTGAATAATCTCTTTTACCATAAATACCGTTCCCCCTTAGTTTAAATCGCCGTCTTTCCAGTATTTTGTTCCCTGAATAGTTGCTTGTAAAGCCAGACCGTTTTTTGTGAGTTTATATATTCGCATGCCTGGTGCTACTGTGACAGAGGCATTGACTGCTCCACCGTGCTCATTTGCTTTTGCCGCTGCGTCCGCCTGAGCATTTGCTTCCCAGCCGTTATTTACAAAGTTGTCAAAAACTTTTTTGTTTTCAAACAAAAACACAATACGAAAATCTTTTACACCGAGTCCAAGACCTACACCTGCCGAAGCCATATTCATGTAGATGTTTTTTCCGGTTTTGTTATTATGTGCCAATCCGGTACCGCCCTCAGCTGAGAAAAAGATGATATTTACACCGGCATTGTTAAAAGTAGCATAGCCATAAGACCTCGCAAGAAGCTTTTTCGCCTTGGGCGCATGTTTATATAGAAAGGCAAGTGTCTCTTTGCTCTCTTTGATGCGTTCTTGTTTTTTATCATAATTTGATTCACCCGACCAAAAGCCTGAGAAGATCAGTATAAATGCAAGTAATCCTGCAACAATGCTAATATTTTTCATGTCTAAATCCTTTATTCAATGTCTACACCGTCCCAAAATTCATCATAATCAAGATTGGTGAGTGCATTTTCATCTTCAATGTTTTTCTCTAGCAGTTTTTTCTGTTGTTCTTGAAAAAAGAGTTCAAGGGCTTCATTGATGAGAGTACTCTCATCTTTTTTGAGTATTTGTGTAAATGTTTCCAGGTTTTGTAAGTTGTAGTCGTTTATAGTTATTTGCATAAAAATATTTTAGCCAAAGTTAGCTGAATATTTATGAAGTATAAATAAGCTTTTCATTGATGGTATTTCCATCTAGTTCAACATAACGCATCGGGTACATATCTAAATCAAGTGGACGCACAAAGCCGCGTGTGACGATGACTTTTGTTCCCCGCAGCTCTTTTACCGAGTCAATATGTTTGTGTCCGGAAAGGGTTAGGAGTAAATTATTATATTTAAAGAGCCTTTTTTGTACTTCGTCTGTATTGTTGAGTACGTATTTATGAATATCCTTCTCCTCAGTACCGCCCCAGTAGTTTGTATATGGATGGTGATTGAGTATAACTGTGGGTCTGTTATGTTTTAAAATTTCTTCTGCAAAAGCTATAGTCTCTTGTGTATAAGCTCCGTTATTGTGGTTTTCTATACAGCTGTCGAGCCCTAAGATATTGTAGCCTTTTGTCGATAAAAGCCAGTCTTTACCTTTTACATGTAACTCTTTTGCGCTGCAGAACATATTTTTAAACTCTTCAAGATTGATTTGCTTGTCACCGTTTGGAAATGATTCTTTGTTCCCTCTAACCGTGTAGTATGGACAGTGCAGTGTGTCAGCAATTTCTTTGAATTTCAGCGCGTCACTGTCTTTGGGTGCATTGTTGTTAAAGTTATCGCCGCCAAAGAGTACAAAGTCTAAATCTTTATAGTTGTTATTGATAAATTCAGCCATAAGCTGCATTGCTTCAACACTGTCATTGTCGCTGAGGTCCATGTGTGAATCTGTTACATGTATAAGCTTCAATGTCTCTTTTTTATTTTCTTGCGCAGTTGCCAGTAGAGGCATAGAACTAAGGGCTACGGCGCTTTTTAAAAAGTTTCTTCTTGATATTTTTGGCATAATGTTTCCTCTCTTTAATATGATTTTATCTTATATAAGTAATATTTGTGATAAACTTTAGGACTTTTTAGATTATTTAGGGATTTTTATGGATAAAGTTGCATTAAGAAACATCATAAACAGCACAAAAACATTAAAAGTTTTGTTTGTTGAAGATGAAGATATTTCCAGAGAAGCTTTAACCCAGTTTATGAGTGTGTTTTTTGATGTTATCATTGAAGCATATAACGGGGAAGACGGATGGAACAAATTTAATGATGATGATTTTGATTTGGTTATTACAGATATAAATATGCCAAAAGTAAACGGCTTGGAACTTACAGCGATGATAAGAGAAGTGAATCCTCACCTTCCTGTTTTAATCATTTCGGCACATAGAGAAACAAGTTTCTTTTTGGAAAGTATTAAGCTTAATGTCGACGGCTATATATTAAAGCCTTTTGAAATGGATCAGTTTTTATCGGTACTTTCAAAAGTTGTGCATAGACTCAATACGGAAAGAGAGTTGGCCGAGTATCAGCAAAATTTAGAGAATATGGTGTATGAAAAAACAAAAGAGTTAGAGCATAAATGTCTGCATGAATATTATACTGATTTGCCTAATGAGATTATGCTCAGAGATGATTTAATGGCACACGAGTATGCTTATATGCTGCTTTTGGATATTTCCCATTTTTCTGTATTAAACAAAGAATACGGAAAAGATTTTGCAACGCATATTATCATTAGAACGGCCAGAATTTTAGAAAAACATATACATAATGATGCAAAACTTTACAAAGTGGAGTCAGACAGATTTGCCATACTGGTCAAAAATACAGAAATTGAAAAAATCAATGAATATTGCGACCAGATAGTCTCATTTTTTGATATGAAAAATGTAAAGGTTGATGATACAGAACTTAATGTGACTTTTAACATAGGTGTGGACAAAGTAAGAGCCGATGTGAGTGAAACGCTTATAAACTGTGAGTATGCACTTGATAAATCAAAAGAACTCGGCAGTAGACATTATGAAATATATAGTGAAAACCATGCTGTTTTTGTGGATGAAAAAGAGGCTATAAAATGGTTGCGGCTTACAAGAGAGTTGATAGTTGAAGAAAAAATCGCACCCCATTTTCAGCCTATTCAAAATACTAAAACAGGTGAGATTTACAAGTATGAAGCCTTGGCTAGAGGATTTCATAATGATGAGATTATCGCTCCATATTATTTTATATCTTCCGCGGAAAAGCTCGGGCTCTCCACTGCAATTACACGCATGATGATAAATAAAAGTTTTGCATTTTTTGAAGATAAAGTAGCGCAGTTTTCTATTAATCTTACAGAAAGAGATTTGCTTGAAGGATACTTGATAAAATTTTTAAATGAAAAACTCAAACAGTACAATATAACCCCAAATCGTATTACTTTTGAGATTTTAGAAAACATAACCGTGGCAAAAAGCTCTGAAAAAATTACGAAAAAGCTCAATAAACTCAGAGAAATGGGTTTTAAAATCGCGGTAGATGATTTTGGCATTGAAAATTCAAACTTCAGCAGACTTTTGGAAATACAGCTTGATTTTATAAAAATAGACGGACTTTTTATAAAAGATTTGAAAAATAATCCGAGAAACAGAACGATTACAAGGGCTATAGTAAATCTGGCAAAAACACTCGGCATTAAAACGGTTGCAGAGTATGTTGAAGATGAAGAGATATATGAACTCATTAAAGAGTGCGGAATTGATTATGCGCAAGGGTATCACATAGGCAAACCCCAAGAGTATCTTATTTAAAGCAGTTTGAGGGCATTTTGTACATCTTCTTTTCTTATTGTATCTGTGCCACTGCCAAAATGCGCTTTATGTTTTATTTTGCCAAAGTAAGATGTATCACCGCCTAACTTTACATGTAGAGCTAGTGCCATAGCAGTTATTGGGTGCCCGGCATTTGGACTTTCGTGTTTTTTCCCGTCTTTATAAAAGGCAAAAAGATTTTTTTGTTTTGCCAAGAGCATAATGAGCACTGCAGTCAGGCGAGAAGGGATGAAGTTTGCAATATCATCGAGTTTTGCAGCACATTTTCCGAACTTTTTATATTTTTCATTTCTGTAGCCGACCATAGAATCCATAGTATTGATGGCTTTATAGATAATAATACCCGGAAGATTAAAAAGCAGCAGGTAAAAGAGCGGGGCAATAACGCCGTCACTCAAATTCTCGGCATAAGTCTCTATGGCAGCTTTATAAATATCGCTCTCGCTCATATGTTGTGTGTCACGTGATACGAGCATGGAAATAGCCTCTTTCTTGTTCTTTACATGTAAGATGTTTGCAACAGAATCACGCAGCATTTTATGGGCTATAAACATTGAAGCGATAAAAGAGCTGAGAATAATATTTAAAAAAGAGTTAAAAAACTGCAGGTAGAGATAAAGGGCAATACTGAAAAAGCTAACAACACTTAAAACAAACACGACAAGCAGACAGCCGCGCGTTATAGTGTTTTTATAAAATTTCTCTTCAAAAAAGCTTATCAGTTCGCCTATAACGATGACGGGATGCTTTATAAATGAAAACTCACCGAATTTTTTGTCAATCAGGTAGGCAAAAAAGGCAATAAAAAGGTTACTCATCCAGTGCCTTTTGTATAGCGTCTATGTTTACATGTAACGCTATATGTTCGGC
>CAZDEM010000133.1:0-5567 GCA_964504315.1 uncultured Sulfurimonas sp. | reverse complement strand
AATTCTCAATGTTACTTTGTGTAAATTTTGAAATTCTTTTTATCGTAACATCAGATATTAAAAAACTTTTTCACCTCAAATATTGACTTTTCTGACACTGTGTCTTATAGACGTATTATTATGATAAACAGTATTCTTTCTTTGTTTATTGTCATATTTATCCTGCTTGCTTACTTGAATTTTACCATATTTCAACAGCTTGAAATTGCGATGCTGGATTTGTTCATGGCAGTTTTTTCAGCAACAACACTCCTAAAGCTGAGAAAAGACAAAAATGTAAAGCAAGCAGCCCTTATCACCACTATATTACTTACACTGTTTATGCTCTTTTTTATACTAAAAAATCAAAATCATCATCTTGGAATCATCTGGAGTCTTTTTATTCCAGTTTTTGCAATCTTGTTTAATGGCAAAAAAATCGGTCTATATATCAGCATACTTTTTTATATAATAATGTTTGGTTTAGCCTATCAAGGCATAGGAATATGGAACTCCGGGCTTTGGGATAAAAAAGATTTATTGCGTTTTATCGGGGCTTCTCTGACCATGCTGTATGTCATTTATGCCGCCGAGTCGGCTCATGAAGAAGCAGATAAAGAACTCATAAAAGTCAGAAAACGAGAAAAAGACATCCTCAATAAACTCCAGGAACAGGCTATAACCGATGAGCTCACAGGAATGTATAACCGTAGATATTTCAACACTGTTGCGCCTGCTATTTTAAATACAGCGCGCAGGGAAAATGCCTATATCACTTTTTTTATTTTAGATATCGATTATTTTAAAAAATACAATGATTACTACGGGCATCAAAAGGGAGATGAAGTTTTAAAAACCATTGCACAGACATTAATAAATTATATGCAAAGAGAGAATGACCTTATTTTTCGTCTGGGAGGTGAAGAGTTTGCCGGTATCATCCAATCAAAAGAAACGCATGAGTTATATGCATGGCTTTCAAAAATCCACGAATGTATTGAAGCCTTAAATTTAGAACATTTGCAAACAAAGCTTCCTGGCAAAAAACTCACAATCAGCTGTGGAGTATGCACCCTAAAGGCCACGCACGATACAACGATGACATTATTGTACAAATGTGCAGACGATGCCTTGTATAAAGCAAAAGAGAATGGTAGGAATACAACACAGTTCCACTATAACTCAGGCAGCATATATGCTTCAAAATCTCTAACACACAATGGTTTTGAAAAATAATACCCTTGTATCATATCGCAGCCTTTTTCTTTGAGCCATTCATACTGTTCTTTGCTCTCTACACCCTCTGCTATGGTTTTTACATGTAAAATTTTTGCCATTTGAATAATAACTTCTACAATTTCTTTGTCTTTTTCATCATCCATTATTTTATCAACAAAAGATTTGTCTATTTTGAGTGTATCAAATTCCAATTGAGTAATTTGATGTAAAGATGAGTTTGCCACACCAAAATCATCAATTTCTACAGTTATACCCAATTCTTTCATATGTTTTAAAAACCTACGTGCCTGTTCATGGTTTTGTACTGCTGTTCTTTCTGTTATTTCTACTGCCATACTCTTGTTATTCAGTCCATACTGTACAATGGTTTGCGCAAAAAAGAGATTAAAATCTTCATCTTCAACATCATAAGAAGAGAGGTTGATGGCCACTTTTACATGTAAACCTTTCTGCTGCCAAATCTGCTGCTGCATCGCAACATTTTTTGTGACAATGTTGGTAATTTTTTTAATGAGACCAAGTTCTTCTGCAACGTGTATCATATACTCCGGTGATATTGGCTTGTTGTTCTCATCTTTAAGCCTGATAAGTGCTTCACAATGAACAACTTTTTGTGTTTTTGCATCTACTATAGGCTGGTAATAAAACTCAAATTTGTTATGGGCTATGGCATCTATAAGTCTCGTTTCTGTCTCAGCGTGATTGTTCAGCATCTCTTTCATTTTATCTTCATAAAATACTATCTCTTTTTTATCTCTGCTCGCATAAGAAAGCGCTGTCATTGCCAAGTCTTTTATTTGTGAACTATCGTTACTGTCATCAGGATATTTTGCCATACCAAACCTACAACTGATAGGAATATGCCTTTGCTCCACAATAATGTTGTACGCGCACTCTTTAGCAATCTTTTTAACTATTTTGTCAAGAATATCTCTTGCTTCTATATTAATAAAAACACAGAATCTATCACCTGAGAGATGATAGACTCTATCTTCTTTACGAAGTATCTTTTTAATTGTATCAGCCACCTTGCAAAGTACTTTGTTCCCAAACTCAAATCCATACAGCAGATTAATGCTTGAAAAAGCGCGTATATTTATCACTGCCAGTGCAAAAGGTTTTTTATAATCTTTTATTTTTTCAACAAGAGCATTGGCATTTAAAAAATTGCAAACAGGACTGTGATACGTTAAATAATTCAACTTTTTTTCATGAATCAGTACTTTTAAACCGGTTTCTATATTGTTTTTAAAAGCAGCAAAAATATCTTTCAACACTTCAATTTTTCCTATCTTTGCTTTGAAATAAAAGTCAATTTCCAGTACCTCATCTGCATATACGACTTCAAGATGCTGTTGCATAGTAAATTCTTTTACTTCATGCGCTGGATAGCTGTATCTTTTTCCCGATGGATGTATCAGCACTACCTGTTCGCAAAATTCACTCTCAACGATATGTTTACATATACAAAACAAAATTTTTGCTTCATCATTTTGTGTCAAAAAGTGCTGATTAATCTCGGCTATGGCTTTATTGGATGTTTCATGTAGTTTCAATGGCGTTATATCATTTAAAAAACCTAAAATATCCTGAAGCATATCACCTTTATTAAAATTAACAAGCCTGTCATCAACCCAAATATAAGAGCCGTCTTTACACTCTAAGCGGTATTGGTATTCCCAGAAACCGTTTTGCAATAGTTCGCTCTGTACCTTAAAAACCCTTTCTCTGTCCGGCTCATATACATGCTCTTGCCACCATAACGGGTCTGATTCGACCTCTTTTTTGCTAAATCCTGTCAGCTTTTCTATGGCATCCGAAACGGTTATTTGAAAACTCTCATCTTTAAATATACGTACTTTATAGGCTACCAATGGCAGATGTTCAAGCAATTGTGAAAGTTCTTCTTTTGTTTTCTTTGACTCTGTATTGTCTATAAATCCGACGACACCTGCCGGTTTTCCATTATAGATAACAGTCTGTGAAACAGCGATAACATCCAAAATAACACCATTTATATTCAATCTCAGTTCATAGTTTCGTGTTCCGACATCTCTGCTTTTTATTCTTGCGTCTTGCGTTTTTTCAATTTCTTGGCGAATTGCTTTGGGCACACTTTCATCAACCAGCAAATCGGGTGTGTATGAAGAGAGTTTTTTTGCGTCTGTTTTAAAATGCTCAAACGTGTAACTGTTCGCATATACGATGTTTGGCTGATATATAAAAATACCTACAGGTACATTGTCAAGTACAAATTTAAGCATTTGTTCATTATCATGCAGTTTATTAACAATGTTTTGTATGGCATATGTCAAACTTTTAAACTCTTGTGCCTCAAATGCGGGCAACGTTTTTACCTTGCCATCAGTAACCATTTGCTCAACATTTTTACTTAAAATGTTAATTCTTTTTATCATTGGATATACTAATATATAAATCAATATTACAGCCAGTGAAGATATAAAAGTTATCATTAAAATTGCATAGAGTGTAGAGTAGTAAAAAGTTTTCAGTACTTCAGGTCTGAGTGTACTTTGTATACAAAAGTGTTTTGTAGCGCCCTCAAATGTGTTACAGAGGATTAATTTGTCAAAATTTTGCAATTTGTAACTGTTTTGCTTTGACCCTCCAATAATATTGACATTCAATATGTTCGTATTTTTAAAATCATCGGCATTGAGTATTTTATAAATTACAAAAAGACCATTGCTCTTACCTTTTTGGGTGTTCTGTTGTATCGGAACACTTAAAAGTAAAAGAATTTTTCCTTTTTTTATATAATCCATAAGAACTGTTTTCTTTGAAAGTGTAAGTTTATTCATATATGGAGTTAACAATTGGGGATTAGCGGCAAGTGCCTTTTCTTTGGAATTATGAACAACTCTTCCATAGAGCATATCATATTTACTATTGAAAAACAGCATAGCATCTATATTTAAATTAATGAGAGTCTCATCACCGCCAAAGTCTGATTTTATGTATTTTTCTCGGTTTATACCTTTTACAAAGTTATAAGTCTCATCCCAAATTGCCCAATCTTTTGCAATATGTTCAAGATTGTTTTTATATAAGTTTAAACTTTGTTGCAGGTAAGTATTTTGATTATTTAAAATTTCATTTGCTATTTTTTGTGTATTTGTTTTATAGTAAACAAATGTGATAGCCAAAGAAATAGATGTCAATAGTACAAAAAGTATAAATAAATAGCGTTTCCACTTGCCAAGTAGTGTCATGATAGGTATCCAAAAATATAAGGTTTCTACATTTTAAGATAAAATTAATAAAAAGGAGTTGAAAAAAAATTTATACAGAGGGTCAAGCCCAAAAGGGCTTGAGGGAGGATTATTTTGCTAATGCAGCTTTAGAAGCGTCAACAACTGCTGTAAATGCAGCTGCATCGTTCATTGCCATATCAGCAAGAATTTTACGATCAAGTTCGATACCAGATTTGTGAAGACCATTCATAAAAGTTGAATAGTTCATACCGTTTAAACGAGCCGCTGCATTAATACGGATGATCCATAGTTTACGGAACTCACGTTTTTTCTGCTTTCTATCACGGAACGCATACATTAATGAGCGTTCTATCTGCTCTTTAGCTTTTCTGAAATGTTTACGGCGACCGCTGTAAAAACCTTTCGCTAATTTTAGTATCTTTTTGTGTCTTCTTCTACGAACAACACCTGTTTTAACTCTTGGCATATCTTTCCTTTTGTTTCTTTACCTAGTTGTTATATTTCACTACACAATGAGCAAAAGCTCATTCTGCAGGCAGGGACAGAATGTCCCTACAACCCCCTAAAGCTACTCACATAAATGTGAGAGATTTATTCAGTCTTACTTTATACAAGCAAGGTGCCATACCTGTGATGGACTTGCCCAACTCTTTAAAGAAGTTGGAGATTAAAAATCTATCAGCACTTAGCTGACGATCATTTCCTTAATGTTTTTCTCATCTGATTTAGCAACTACTTTTGGAGCATTTTGCTCACGACGAGTTTGTGCATCTTGTTTAGTAAGAATATGGCTTCTAAACGCAGTTCCGCGTTTAACTTGACCGTTTTTCTTAACTTTAAAACGCTTTACAGCGCCTTTTACCGATTTCATTTTTGGCATCGATAATCCTTTTCGTAAAATTTTGGAAGTGCAATTATACCCAAACTTTTTTAAAATGTTGCTATTTTTTGCTATAATCTGACTATGAATTCAATAAAACATATACAAAACGCCCTCAAAGAGCTTGATGACGAGGTACAAAAAATTTTACTTGACTGGAGTATTCCGCTCAATGAAAAAGACAATCTTATGTTGCCTATTTTACAGCAAAAAAGAGTTCTAGACCAGACATT
>CAZDEM010000132.1:0-5618 GCA_964504315.1 uncultured Sulfurimonas sp. | reverse complement strand
GCTGGGATGACAGCTGTTACAGCAGCTGCTGTACCTAGTTTTTTGAAAAAATCTCTTCTTTGCATAGTTTGAATTCCTTTAATTATTTTGGAGCTACAATATATGATGTAATGTCACATATTTCTCTTGGAGTGAATAACTTTGTTGTTAAGTTAATTGTCATATGAGTATCCGGATTATCAATACGTGCATCAGCAATTTTTTGAAAAACAAACTGATTGTCTCTTGCACCGCTGTTTATAAAGTTTTCTCTATAATCAGTTAAATCAGGACCAATATTACCGGCACCTTTTGCGCCTTCAATATTATGACATGCAACACAGTTTCCATATTGCTTGAATGGTACTTTTTGACCTGGCAAATATGTTTTTCCTGGTTTCATCTGCTTACGGGACAAACCTTTAGGTGGGTTTTTCTTTGCTTTTTTTCCATTTAAATTATGAAAAATATACTCACCTCTTGCTATTGCATCAGGGTCTGTTGTAACACAACCGGCAGGCATAGTATATACTTTTGGTGGTGCCAACAAATCTTTTTCTATCATCTTACTTGCATCTGGGTGCGTTATAACTTTGCTATAATCAGTAGCAAATAATGAAGCACCTACAAGTAATGACATCATAACAGTTTTCTTCATTCTCGTTCCTCCTATATGTTTTGTGGAGTAAGTTTAACTGCTAAGTGTAAAATTTATGTAAAATCAGTTTTATTTATATTTAATTTCTGTTTTTTTGAGGAAATGTGTAGATAAAGAGGCTCCCCTGACTGGGCAAAGACTCTATTTGAAGTTGGATATTTTCTTTCTCTATTATAGATTTGACAATATTAAGCCCTATTCCAAAGCCGCCTTTACTGCTGTCTTCTCTATAATAACGGCTGAATATTTTTTCAACTTTTTCAATTCCGACGCCGTAATCTTTAAAACTCAAGTGGCATCTTCCATTCTCTGCATATAACTTTATATCTATAAAGGAATTCTCATATGAGTACTTTATTGCATTAGATATATTGTTATCTATGAGACGCTGCAGCTCTTTATCATTCATATATATAACTCCGCATTCCTGTATAGCAGCATTTATGATAATATTTTTCATACGGGCGACTTCATTAAAGTATTCTATGCGCTCTTTTAGAAACTCACTTAGTTTGATTTCTTTTTTCTCATGCTCCAAGCGTTCATGTTTTATTAAGTAATCCATGTCATTGTAAATATTTGAGAGTACTTTTGCAGCTGCTTTCATTCTTTGCATATATTTATTTTGTTCATTTTTTCTGTTATAAAGGTCAATATTTACATTTATAATAGAAAGCGGTGTATTGATTTCATGCATAGAATCTTTTATAAAATTATCTAACTGTTTGTTTATTCTTTGAAAGGGTTTTGCAAAGCTTCCTAAAAAAAAGAGACTGAGTATAAAAACAAAGACAACAATAGTAAAAAGAATAATAAATACTTTTTCATATACAGGCGCATAAGATATTGCATTTTTCAGTATAAGATATCTCGCACCAAAATATCTGTTTTTTGGCAGCTTGACAATAAGATAAGCCTCATTGCCGTCCAAATAATACCCGTCTTTAAAATAGTTAATAGGTGTTTTTATTAAAGTGAAAATCGGATGAAAACTCTCATCATACAAACCTGATTTAAACGTTTTAAATCTCGGGTATTCAAAAAATTCATCATTTTGGTTAAACTCCTGCATCGCTTTTACGACTAAAAGAGATTTTTCTTTTAAGAACAACTCATTTTGAATCGAATGAATATTTTTCATATATACAAAATAAAAAAACAGGGGCGTCAGAAGAATAACCGTAATTAAAGAGGTATAAATAAGCGCATATTTTGCCGAGTATTTATTATCTTTCAATAATGTATCCTAAACCGCGTCTATTTTGTATGATACTGTCAGGAAGTTTCTTTTTAAGATTATTTAACTGTACTCTGATTGTAGCCGGTTCAACATATTCCCCCCACACTTCATCTTGAAACATTTGCGTGGAGACGACAGAATTTTTATGTTTTATCAATACTTCGAGCAAATCTTTTTCTGTCTTTCTTAAAACAATTTCCTCATCATTTTCTGTCAATTTACTTGTTTTTAAGTTATACAGCAGACTACAGCCGAGTTCAACGGCGTTGCCGTCATTTTTGAGGTGACTTGCTATTGCCTGGTCTATGCGCAATTCAAGTTCTTCGAGATCAAAAGGCTTGCGGATATAGTCACAGCACCCTCTTTTGTATCCCTCTTTTAAATCATCCACATCTGTCATAGAAGTTAAAAATATAGCTGGTATTGTAATCTCATCAGCACGTATTTTTTTTAAAAGTTCAAACCCGTTTAATGATGGAACATTTACGTCTAGAAGCAGTAAGTCATATGATTTGTCATATACTGCATCATAAGCCTCTAGTCCATCCATGATACCATCTACTTCATACCCTAAATCTGTTAAAAACTCTTCTATACTGATACGTAAAGAGTACTCATCTTCCAAAAGTAAAATTTTCATTTAATTTTCCCGTCTATTTTTTTGACTATTTTTCTGTCTAACATCATTTGAATCAACTCATCTTTAGAATATTTATCAAATTTTTCGTATGCTTCATCCAAAAAGAGCTGTCTGTCCTCTTTGTCGATAACATCTTGCAGATATACCATTGATTTAGCATTATAGTCTTTGTATATTATATTGTTTTCATACTTTTCTTCTTTAACAACATCATACAATCCGCTTCTTGTGACATTGATTAAAAAAGAGATGTCATCTTCGGGATTTCTAAAATAATCCAGGTACCTTTTTGGCAATACAAATACAAAAGCACCTATTATTTTACCACTTCCATCTTTCATATTTTCATAAAAAATATATTTTTTGTCAGCATAAACAACACCGTTGAGTTTTAATTCTTTAAAATCTATATGATTGAGTGTGCGTAAATGGGCATAGTTATAATTTCTGTTTGAGAGCACATATTCATCAATAGTTAAATTTTCCATCATTAAAACGGCTGTATCTGTATGTTTTACGTTAAGTAAAACATATAAATCTACACCCATTGAACTAAAAAAATCTGTAATTGATTTAAAAAAAGAGATAACTTCTACAAAACCTAAAAAATTACCATTTTTATATATGGGTACTGTTGCTTTTATACCCAAGCGACGTCCAATTTCTATGGAAGTACGGGGATTTGTATGTGTATAAAAATATTTCAGGTCTAATCTGTAGTCACCTATAGGCATACCGGCATAAATATCATCCCAGCTTCTTGCAAATATATTCAACTCTTTTGTAATAATCTGAGCACGTATGCGCATGTCCGTATTTTTTTTAATAGATTTAGTAATATCATCAAGAATTTTATAACCCAAATCTTCATCATCATTTTCCAAGGCATTAACTAAGCTTTCATTTTTTGAAAGCATTAATGCAACTTTTAAATCATCCATTTGATGAAATTTCAACTGTGAATCAAGCGTTAAACGTATTTGATCCATAATATGATAAATTTTTTCTTCTTTTACTTCATTTTTATAATAGAGTGCAACAAAAAATACTATAAGTATAATCCCAACAAAAAAGATAATTATTTTTTTTAACAAATAAGGCTTACCTCTTACTTTTTGTTTTTTTCAATATACCTGAAAAATCTTTCATGTTGTAGGCTCCCTGTGTTTTGAAAAGTACCTTTTCATCATATGTGAGAAAATAAAATGTCGGTGTACCTATATAACTCATGCCCTCAGGAATAAAATCATTATATACATCTATATCAACCGCTATAAAATCTTTGTTGATTACTTTTTGCATATTTGCATCTTCAAAGACAACATTTTCCATATATGCACAAGCCGGACAGTCTTCATGCTCAAACATTACCATAACAATTTTTGTTTTGTCCTTTTTTGCCAAAGCAATTCCTTCCTCATAACCATGCCATTTTATATCTGCAAATGCAGAAGATACAAGAAATAAAACCAATAATAAAATTTTGTTCATTATATACTCCTAGAGAGAATTCAGATGTGCTAAAAATTCATCCGGTTCAACAAAACCTATAATAGTTTTTGACTTTTTAGGTTTTAAGTTTTTATCAAAAAATATCATTGCAGGAGGACCGAACACACCATATGCTTTAGAGAGTGCTTTTTCTTTTTGGGTATTTTTTGTAACATCAGCACGAATAAGTACATAATCACTCAGTTTTTTTCTTACTCTCGGGTCTGCAAAAGTCACCTCTTCAAGCTCTTTACATGCAGTACACCAGTCCGCCGCAAAATCAAGCATGATTTTTTTGCCTTTATTTTTTTGTAAAAGTGCATTAAGCTCATCCAATGATGTTACTTTTGTAAATGTTAATTTTTTCTCATTTGCAGAAAGTACTGTGCCGGTTGCTTGTGATTTTAAAAATCCCAGTGGCTGTTTTATACTTGGTGCACCTGCTAACACACTTATAAAAAGTGCTAAAGAGTAGATAAATAACATTAAAGATACAGTACGTTTAAAACTATGCCCTTCTTTATCAAACGCTCCAAAGTGCACACTAAATCCAAGTCCAACGATTGCATACATTAAGATAGTAATCGATGAAGGCAGTACTTTTTCAAGCATCCAAATAGCCACACCCAACATTAATGCGCCAAATATCTCATTGACCATAACCATCCATGGACCAGGTTTAGGCATAAATTTACCGGCACTCACACCGACTAAAATAAGTAAGATCCCCATACCTATACTCATACTAAACAAAGCCGCACCGCCAAGCAATGCATCGCCTGTTTGTCCAATATATACTAAAGCCCCTGCAAGAGGAGCGGCAACACATGGACCGACAATAAGTGCTGACAAAAATCCCATAATGGCTACACCCGCAAAACCGTTGCGATTTGAGTTTGAGCTTACTTTTGTCACAAGTGCATCAGGAAGTTTCAATTCATAAAAACCAAACATACTCGCAGCAAGGGCAACAAAGACACCTGCAAAGGAATAAACGACCCAAGGCGTTTGTAATGCGGCTTGCAAATTAGATCCAAACAACCCTGCTAAAACACCCGCGATTGTATAGGCGATAGCCATTGCAAGTACATAAACTAAAGATAAGGCAAAAGCTTTTTTCGTAGTAAGCCCTTCTCCCTGGGAAATAATTACACCGGAGATTATAGGAATCATAGGAAAAACACATGGTGTCAAAGACAATAAAACCCCAAATCCGAAAAAAGTTGCTAAAACAACTAAAAAGCTGCTTGATTTTATCGTGTCTGCTATGGAATCTGTTTCTGATTTTACATTTTTTTCTGCAGTTTTCCCTACACTTTTCACGGTATTTGCAGAGAATTTGGAAGTGTCAATTTTTAAATTAAAAATCTTACTGCTCGGCTCATAGCATAGACCCTGTTCAGAACAGCCTTGATAAGAAATCTTCAACTTTACATCTTGCAGACCGCTCACTGAAGCATCTTTTTTAAGAGTAATAATAAAATTCGGTGATTTTAAATATACATTATCTCCACTATGCTTTGTTGTTGCAGGTTTTTGAATATTTTGTATAGACAATCCCTTGGCATCAACTAACTCAATCTTTAATTTATCATCATACAGATATATAT
>CAZDEM010000131.1:0-5757 GCA_964504315.1 uncultured Sulfurimonas sp. | reverse complement strand
GCTTCAGACTCTGTGGAGTAGCTGCTTGCAGTTGTACTACAACAGCTTTCACCTTCTTTGCTTTGTTTTTTTGTTTTAAATATACTAAACATGACTTATCCTTTATTTTGAAGTACCGCATTTTGCAGCACCGCACTTGCCACCGCCGCATTTGTTTTTGCCTTTGATAGCAGGGAGCTCTTTAATATGCTTTGCCACCTTTACACCCTCAGCCTTATGTCTGCCTATTTCATCTTCATACCCTACAGGTTTATAGCCGGTTATCCCGATAGCATTCATAATCTCTTTTACATCCGTTTTAGTTTTATCATAACTGACAATGGCACTTTTTTTATCCACAGAAGCGTTTATGCTAAGAACACCGTTTACTTCACCGCCGACTTTTTCAACAGTTGCCTCACAGGCTTTGCATGTCATCCCTTCGATATTTATTACTTTTTTCAAAATATTTTGTTTGTCAACGATTACAGTTTTTGGTTTATCACTTTTGATAATAGCATCGCCCCAATAAGGAAAGGAAAGCATAACAGCGGCAAAAACAGTAACAATAGCCAAAAATGTTTTACTGTACCAAAAAGAGATCTTTCCCTCTTCATCAGCATCACATGCGCATTCAATATCAGATTTTTTAGGTTTAAGTTTATCCCACCAGGCATAAACCAACACTATAATAGTCAAGGCTATAAGGTACGGTCGGAATGGCTCCATCCATGAAAAGCTTGAAGCCAATCCCGTTGAACCTGCAAGCACTGCCAACACAGGAGTAATACAACACAAAGATGCACCAATTGCTGCAAGCACACCTGTAATTATTTTTTTATCTGCCATGATTTATCCTTTTATGAGACGTTCAAGTCTCTCTTTTTCTTTTGGGTTAATGAAATAAAATATTGTCATTCCCTTACGCTTATTTAAAAGTAGTCCGCCATCTTTAAGTTTTCTCAGATGCTGAGAGATGGGAGACTGATTCATTTCCAAAATGTCCGCTAAATCACAAACACACATACGCTCGAACTCTAAAAAAAGACGGACGATTTTTAATCGTACATCATTGCCCAGCAGTGAAAATATCTTTGCCTGTGTCAATAATTGGGTTTCATTTTTCACAAGACATGCCTTTGCATCTTCTATTAAATTCGCATCCACACTAAGTCTGCAACAACTGTTTTCATCTTTCATTTTTCAATCCTTTAGCAATATATTAGTATATTCTAATATATTTGTCAAGTTTTATTATTTTATAAACACAAATGCTACACACAAAGATTATATACTGCTACTAACAAAACAAAAAAAGGAGTTTCATATGAAAACTTTCACAAAATTATTTCTGGCATTACTTTTAGGTACAACACTTGTTCAGGCAGCGGCTTTTAGCAAAGATGCAAAATTCAGAACAACAACGGTTCATATTACTGCGGACAAGCCGCTTACAACCGGTTCAAACACAGTTATTGTAACTATCAAAAAAAACGGTAAACTTATAACTGATGCAAAAGTAGCACTTAAAGCATTTATGCCTGCAATGCCGGGAATGCCTGCGATGAGTTCAAAAGCCAATGCTGCCAATCTTGGTAACGGAAAATATAAAGCGACACTCAATCTAGCTATGAGCGGAACATGGCAGTTGCATATATTTATAACTCCTAAAAAAGGCAAAAGATCTCGTGTAAAAACAACACTGAATTTTTAAATTTAGTATCATAAAGGTTAGAAAATGAAAACCATGAGCAATAATATATCAAGAAGAACTTTTGTAAAAGGTATTGGAGTTTTAGCCCTCTGTAATGTAAACTTGCAAGCGGACAGCATCATAAAGCACAGACAACAAACTACTGAGCTCAGCGGCACAGTTTTTAACCTTACTATAGATAAAACGCTTGTAAATGTTACAGGCAAGTCCTCTTTTGCAACTGCTGTTAACGGTATGCTGCAAGGCCCTACTTTAAGATGGAGAGAGGGTGACACTATTACTTTACATGTAACGAATAATTTAAGTGAATCGTCTTCTATCCACTGGCATGGGATTATTCTTCCATTTCAAATGGACGGAGTTCCCGGCATCAGTTTTGAGGGTATTGCTCCGGGTGAAACTTTTACCTATACTTTTACAGTGCGTCAAAATGGAACATTTTGGTATCACTCTCATTCTGGTTTTCAAGAGCAAACCGGTGTTTATGGAGCAATTGTAATTGAGCCAAAAGAGAAAGACCCCTTTGAATATGACAGAGAATATGTAGTAGTTTTATCTGATTATTCAGATGAAAAACCTGCAAATATCTACAGAAAACTCAAACTCTCAGCTGATTACTATAACTTCAACCAAAGAACAGTTGGGGATTTTATCTGTGAAGTGAAAGAAAAAGGCTTCTTGGAAGCTTTTAATGAGAGAAAAATGTGGAACGAGATGCGTATGTCAGACCGAGATCTCTCAGATGTGACGGGATATACTTATACTTTCTTAATGAACGGGCAAAATCCTGCAACAAGATTTCAGGCACTCTTTCAAAACGGAGAAAAAATCAGGCTTCGTGTTATCAATGCTGCGGCAATGACCTTTTTTGATGTTCGAATTCCCGGACTCAAAATGAGAGTCGTTGCGGCTGACGGTAATAATATACAGCCCGTAGATGTAGATGAGTTTCGCATAGGTGTTGCCGAGACATATGATGTCATTGTTGAACCCGAAGATGACAAAGCCTATGCAATATTTGCCCAAAGTATCGACAGAAGCGGATATGCGCTGGGAAACCTTTCAACAGATAAAAATATTTTAGCGAAGATCCCTGAGATAGACCCGCCTCAGCCGCTTACAATGCTTGATATGGGGATGAGTCATAATATGGTGATGAATGACAACATGGACAGTAAAAGCATGGCAAATATGCCTAAAGAAGATACAAAAAGTCTGAAAAAGCCTATTCCAATTACGAAACTCCCTATCAAATGGGATGTCGGAACCACTATGCGGGCGATGAACCCTCAGTACAGGCTGGATGATCCGGGAGTAGGACTACGAAATAACGGCAGAAAAGTATTATGCTACGCAGATCTGCGTTCTCTTGCTTTGACAAAAGACGACAGATATCCCGACAGAGAGATTATACTGCATCTCACCGGAAATATGGAGCGTTACATGTGGTCTATCAACGGTATAAAATACTCCGAAGCACAGCCGCTTGAATTTCACTACGGCGAAAGACTCAGGGTAACATACATTAATGATACTATGATGAATCACCCGATGCATCTGCACGGAATGTGGAGTGATTTAGAAACGGGTGATGAAAATCATTTAGTGAAAAAACATACTATTATCTCCCAGCCCGGCTCTAAAATCAGTTTCCGCGTAACAGTTGATGCCAAAGGGGCATGGGCATACCACTGCCATCTGCTCTACCATATGACAGATATGTTTAGAAAAGTCGTAGTGGCATAAGGATAATATGATGAAGAATTTACTAATAAAATTAACACTCTTAACATCTCTGGCAACGGCGATTTTTGCAGGAGGCGGAGGCGATATACTCCGTGCAAGTTTCACAGCTGACAATCTCGAGTATCAGTTCAATAATGACAAAACACTTTATTGGGATACTTACGGTTACGTTGGCTATGATTTAAACAAAATTTACATCTACAGCGAAGGTGAAAAAGCTGAGGGAGCAGGTGCAGATAGTGAAAACCAGCTCCTTTACTCTCGTGCGATTGCTCCTTTTTGGGATATTCAAGCCGGAATCGATTATGATATAGCAGGCAGTAAAGATAAAACCTGGGGTGTTGTGGCACTTTCAGGATTAGCACCCTACTTTTTTGAGACAAGAACAGCTCTACTCTTTTCTGACAAGGGGAATGTAGGACTAAGAATAGACATGGAATATGAAGCTCTCATAACGCAAAAACTCATTTTGACACCCAAGTTTATTTTAAATGCTTATTCCAAAGATGCACTTGATGTAGGGCTTGGAAGAGGCTTATCAAATATTACTTTAGGAGCGAGACTCAGATATGAAATAAAGAGAGAATTTGCTCCATACATAGGAGTAGAGTGGAGTAAAAATTATGGAAAAACTGGGGAATTAACGCCGCGAGATGAAGCATATATAACTACCGGTCTTAGATTTTGGTTTTAAAAAAAAGAATTTACTATGTCTAATTATCTTGATGGAATACTGACACTTTGGTATCTTTTAACAATTGCTTCACTCATATTTCTTATTTGGGATCTTTTCACAAATACTCCCACTACAAAAATAATGAAACTCGCTTGGGTATTAGTTATCCTTTATACTGGCCCTATTGGTCTGTTAATTTATCTATTATCTTGTCGACAACCATTACCTAATACACATGATGCTTTTATATCTGCACACTGGAAACAGGCTGTTGGTTCGTTATTGCACTGTGTTGCAGGTGATGCAACTGGAATTATTATTTCTGCTGTTATTGTATATCATTTTAAACTTCCAAATGGTATAGATTTAACAATTGAATACCTATCTGCTTTTATAGTCGGACTTTTTATTTTTCAAGCTCTCTTTATGTTCAGCATGTACAACAAAAATTATTGGGTTGCGGTACGTAAAACATTTTTCGCTGAAACAGTCTCTATGAATATGGTTATGTTCGGTATGATTCCTACAATGATTTATCTGACATATACACTTCCAGACGCCAACAATCCTAATCATATGCTCTTTTGGGGCGTAATGTCTCTTTCAACAATTGTTGGAATGATTACAGCTTACCCTATTAATTCTTGGATGGTTAAAAAAGGTTTAAAACATGGAATGATGTCAGCTATTCCCAAACAAAAAGTTCATACAAGTATGAATCTGCCTGACAAACAACATTCTCACTCATCTCTCTCCAGCATGCAAATTAGTTGGACTTTATTAGCTACCTTTGTAATTTTTGCTGATTCAATCTTAATAACAAATATATTTATCCCTATTAGATTTTAAAGTCAATACTTTTTTTAATTCTCACAAACACAACACAAATCCTCACTATACTTTTATAAATAAAACTAAAAGGATACAAGATGATTTATAAAACAAGAACAAACTATCCGATAGAAACAATTAAAAAACAATTTGAAGGAAAAGCCAAAACATTGGGCTTTGGTGTTTTAGGTTCTTATAATTTTAAAAAGATACTGAAAGAAAAAGGTTTTGAACTCGAAACTGAAATTACAGTTTATGAAATTTGTAATCCACCTGCTGCAAATATGGCATTGGGTGCTATTGCTGATATTTCTGTTTATCTTCCATGTAGAATATCTATTTATGAGCAAAATGGAGCAACTGTTTTAGCAACAATCGGTATCGAAGATATACTGAGTGTAGTAGATGTGGATGATGAGTTCAGAAAACATATGAGCGAAATTTTCAACAACATACGCGCTCTTATGAACGCTTTTTAAGGAGAATATTATGTTTGCGAATGGCATGAACGGATGGGGATTTGGAATGGGATTTGGATGGATTATACCACTACTTTTCATAATAGCTTTGTTTTATTTTTTTAATGATAATAGAAAAAATAACAATGAAGAATCAGCGCTGGATATTTTAGACAGAAAGTACGCTAACGGTGAAATAGATGAAGAAGAATACAAACGAAAAAAAGAACAGCTTAAACACTGATTTGGAGGTGTATTATGAGTGAGCAAAACAAAGACAAAGAAAACATTTACTGCGTAGATGACTCTTGTGAAATAGGAAACGTTTTTTATACCTGTCCTATGCACCCGGA
>CAZDEM010000130.1:0-5774 GCA_964504315.1 uncultured Sulfurimonas sp. | reverse complement strand
TTAGAATTTAAAATCCAAATTTGTATAGACATAGCGTCCCGGTTCATTCATAAGCATTACATCATTTGAAGTTCCTGAGAGAATTAATGTTAAATCTGCATATGTGTTACTCTGTGCATAGGTTTTATTGAGCATATTATTCATACCAAGTGTAAAATCAAATTTTTTGTTGACTGCATGTTTTACTTTTGCATTTAAAATCGCCCATCCGGCAAGCACTTGTTCACCGTTTTGATCATCTATTTTTGTCCATCTGTCACTTGCTCGTACTTCTAATGTAGCTATCGAGTTATTTGCATATTCGTAATTTAAGGCAGCATTAGCACGAAGAGGTGCCATATCTGCAAGATTAGTATTTGTTTGTCCTGCAAGCGCATGATCTTTTTTCCCGCGTTTGTATGAAGCGCCCAAATCCAGTGTCATATCATCATTTATATAGTAAGAGCCACTTAACTCAGTACCATAAATAGTTGCATCTATATTTGTAAATGCATTGACACTTACGCCTTTTTGGATATAAATATAATCACTTAATTTGGAGTAGAAACCTTTTATTTTAAATTTAAAATTGTCATTGTTTATTTCATATCCTAAATCAGCTTCTCTATTTCTTGTCTTTTTCAAATCAGGTGTTCCCACAAGGCTACCTGCAGAGTTAACAAAATATAATTCTCTGGCATCAGGAACACGATATGCCTGTCCAGCACCAAAAAAGATTTTGTTGTCTTTGTCAAGGTTATAAGTTGTTAAAAAATTGACGCCAAAACTTGAATAATTATTAGAATTGAGTGTAGCATGTGTGATTTTTGTATCATCATATCTCACCCCTAATGAATAATTAAAAGAGTTATAGTTTTTACTCAATTTTGCAAATATTGCCGCATTTTTTGTGAGTGCATCATCAATACTTTTAGAATTTCCAGCAGGTAAGGGTGCTCCTGTTAATGTTTTATAGTATTTACCGTCCCAGGTTCTTTTACTACCATCAAGCCCGACTAATAATTTATAAGTGGAGATGTCAAAAGTATTTTTTAGTTTTAGTCCCTGCATAGATGTAGTTAAATGATTTGATACACTGTTAACAGAAGCTGCTCCCGAAGATACTCTGTATAATGTTGCCATTGGATGGTCAACGTCAGAATAGTAATACTGGATATTTAAATTTTTGTAGAGATTGCTTATGCTGTCAATATTATATTCAATATTATAGATATTAGAGTCATCATACAAAGCATCCATTTTAGAATTGCCATAAAGTACATCATCACTTCTGTTTGCCGTGACACTTAAACGAAGTTCCTGATTTTTGGCAGTTGTAACAAATGCTTTTGCCATAACACTTTTTTTCTTATATGCCTGTAGGTCTTTGTACTCAGGTTTATATGCTGTTCCTGCTACTGCAGGATTTGATATGACATATTTATCAATTTGACCGGAAATAGTATCTCCATTACCGTCTTTGTATTGATCACTGGACTCTGTTGATGCCGTAATAGACATACGGATAAAGTCATTTCCTCCACTGCCGCTTACTCCAAATTTTTTGTAATTCCAAGAGCCAAAGCCTAAGTTTAGCTGACCTTTTAACTCTTTAGTAGGTTGTTTTGTCTGAATTTTAACGCCTCCGCTTAAATTTCCATAGGTAGTGACATCATAAGGCCCTTCTATTACTTCAATAGTCTCAATTTGATTGGCTACAATGTGAGAAACAGGCGGATCCATTCTGTTTGGACACGCTCCGTAAATTTTTGTACCGTCAACTTCTACAGAGATATTATCACGTTTTTGACCGCGAATCAAAATATCGTTGGCAATGCCGCTGCGACGGCTCATATCGATAGCCGGGACAGAAGTGCTCAGCGCCGCGGCAACATCTGCAGATGTTTGTGCATTTTGTGCTACTTCTGTTATGGTTGTAGATTCGACACTGATAGGAGATAACTCAATTTCTGATGCATATAAAGATGAGAAAACGAGTAAAGAGAGTGTAATAGTTTTTTTCATTTTTTGCCCTTTTTTGTAATTAAAAATTTAAATAATAATTTTAAGAAATTATTTATACTATCATACAAAAAGAAGTGTTACAAAAGTGTTAATTTTTCTGCTAAAATTGCATTATGAGTAAAAAAGAAAAGATAAAAAGAACAATTTTAATAGCAATAGGCTTTGGACTGGCAACATATTTGATAATGAGCGGGATGGCTATACTTAATACAAAGTAATTTACAATATATTTTTCGGAAGCAAGGTTTTAACCTTGCCCATTAGGCTTTTATGCCATAAAGCCTAGGTTACAGAAAAAAATTTAGTATTTAAAAACCTTGCTTAAATATTAACATTAGCAGGGAAATTCATAGTAATACAGTGCAGCGAGCCATGCTGGCGGATTAAAATAGAACAGTCAATAGGGATGATATCTCGTGAGGGAAAAGTATTTTTGAATATTTCAAGAGCTTCTGTATCTTGTGAGACTCCGTAAACAGGAACCAAAACAGCACCGTTGACAAAAAGAAAATTGGCATAGGTTGCAGGCAGTCTTTCTCCTTCAAAATAGAGTGCATCGCACATCGGCAGAGAAATAAGCTCTAAATCCTGCTCTTTAGCTGTCATTTGCAACTCTTCTTCCATAAGTTTCAGCTCATGATAATGTTCATCATTTATGTTATCACATTTTACATACATAATAGTTTTTTCATTTATAAATCTGGCGAGCGTATCTATATGCGAATCGGTGTCATCACCTGCCAGATAGCCGTGGTTTAAATATAAAATATGCTCGGCATGAAAAAAATCTTTTAATTTTTGTGTGATTTGTATCGCATTAAACTGAGGATTACGATTTTTACTCAGCATACATGCTGAGGTCGTTAAAATTCTGCCTGTTCCATTGCTCTCAAGGGCACCGCCCTCAAGAATAAAGTCGATATTTTGAAGTTTACATGTAAAGTATTTGTGAGCAATATTGTGGGTCATTGCATTATCTTTTTTTGCATCAAATTTATTGCCCCAGCCGTTAAAAATGAAATCAAGTAAAAGAGTCTCGCCGTTTTGCTCCAAAGAAAGAGCAGAACAGTCTCTCGCCCAGGTGTCATCTGTAACATATTGCACAAATTCAAGATTATTCTCATCTGTAAAATGTGCTTTTACTTTATCTATATTATATGCCACGACAAGACACTTTTGATATTTTCTGATGCTGTTGATGATATTGACAAAGGTTTTTTGGGCTTTATCAAGATATTGTGCCCAGTCTGTATCTGCATGGGGAAATATAATCTGAGTAAAACTTTGTTCTTCAAATTCGGCGATTAGCCTTTTTTTCTCTTTCATGTAGTATAATTCTCCCATGGCTTACATCACATTAAATAAAAATCATTTTTTTAATAACCTTAACATTATTACAAAATTAACTAAAACTAAAGATAAAACAGCACTGGTTTTAAAAGATAATGCCTATGGACATGGACTTTTTGAGATTGCGAATATAGCAAAAGAATATGGTATAACAAAGGCGGTAGTGCGCTCAAACGAAGAAGCAAAAAAGATAGAAGATTTTTTTGAATATATTTTGGTTTTGGCAGATATCCCGACAAAGGCAAGCCAAAAAATCAGATACACGATTAATGATATGCGCCAAATACAAAAGTTTGCAAAAAATACAAAGGTGGAACTCAAGGTTGATACGGGGATGTGCCGCAACGGTATTATGATGAATGAACTCGAAGATGCTTTTGCCTTATGTGCAAAGCAGGGTCTCAAACTTGAAGCTGTTTTTACGCATCACTCTTCAGCTGATGAAGATAATAAATATTTTGATTTACAAAATAAGAATTTTAAAAGAGTAAAACAAGACTCACAAGTTTTAGCACAAAAATATAGTTTTAGTCCATTGCGGTTTCACTCTTGCAACTCTGCTGCATTGTTTCGCTCCAATGATTTTGATGAAGATATGGCACGCGTAGGCATCGCAGCTTATGGTTGTTTAGAACTTCCAAGTTCTTTACATGTAAAAAACCTGCAGCCTGTTTTATCTGTTTACGCACAGCGACTCTCTTCAAGAAGGCTCCAAAAAGGAGAATGCGTAGGTTATGGCGCAGCATTTGAAACAGAGGTTACATGCAATGTGTCTAACTATGATTTTGGCTATGGTGATGGTTTTTTAAGAAGCTGTTCCCATCATTATATTACGCCTGAGGGTATTAAAATAGCCGGTAGAATTTCTATGGATAACAGTTCCTTTCTTACAAATAAAAAGGAATTACTGATATTTGACGATGCCAGAGTTACAGCGAAGTTTGCAGATACTATCAGTTATGAAATTTTAACAGCATTAAAAGAGAAAATAAAGCGTGAAATATTATAACAGTTCGGGAGCAGGTTTTCCAATAAAGTAGCCTTGAATAAAGTCTATGCCCATGTCGTTTAAAATATTCAATGATTCTTCATCCTCAACATATTCAGCAATTGTTTTTAATCCTATATTTGAAGCAAAAGTTATGATTGTCTGTGTAATTTTTCTTGAGTTTTCATCTGTGGTGATATTTTTTACAAGAGAAGCATCTATTTTAAGATAATCTACATTCAGTTCGAGAACATGGGAAAAATTTGAATAACCACTCCCAAAATCATCTAAGGCAATTTTGCATCCAAGTTCTTTAACATTATGAATGAATAGTTTTATGTCGTCATAATTGCCAATTTTATCACTTTCAAGTATTTCAAATACAACTTTACTTGGATTATTGTAGTGATGGAGACTTTTCATGATAAAATTCATAGTTTTTTTGTTTAGAATATCATTTATGGATAAATTTATAGAAAACTCATAATCTGTGTTTTGAAAAAATGCAAAAGATTTTTCTATCATTACTTTTGTAATATTTGGATAAAGTTTTGATTTAATTGAAATATCTAAAAAAGAGTTTGGAACAATTATACTTCCATCTTGCATTACAATACGCACTAAAGCTTCATATTTTTCAATTTTTTTAGTTTTGACATTGTATATTGGCTGAAAATAGGGCTGAATCTGATCATTATGTATTGCATCTTTTAGCAGAGTCATACATTGGATATTTTTATTGACCTGTTCTGCCGTGTCAATGGAACTACTGTATGATATTAAACTTTTTTTATTTTCCTTGGCAAGCTGAAGTGCCATATCCGCTTTTGTGATTAAGCTATGCTCATTTGATGCTACTCCACAGCTAACGGTTATATATAAAGAGTTGCCATCGATCAAATAGTTTGTTTCTTGAATTTTATTAATCAATGTGCGAATATTTTTGATAAACTTACTTGCCTTAACATCAGCAACAGAAAAAATTGCATATTCATCACTTGGTAACTTATAGACACTAGTGCTTTTATTTTTGCACAGATTGACAATTGTTGAGGCAATTTGTTGAAGCAGTTTATCTCCAGTTTTATGACCGTAAAAATCATTTATATCTTTAAACCCGTCAATATTAACAAGAGCGAGATGTACAGAAGAAGCGTTATGCAAATTTTTTATATACTCAATGAGTTTTAACCTGTTTGGCAGTTTTGTCAGATTGTCAGTTACTAATGTTTGTTTGAGCTCATCTGTTTTCAGATGAATCTGATACTCTAAAAAATTGTTTATATTTTTTGATTTTTTAACTACATTGTAAATAATAACAAAAAGTACAATAAAAAGAAGAAAATCATATATAACAGAATAAAAAAAGTGGGACATAAAATAACTGTTTATTTTATTTTTTGGTATTTTTATACTCATAATACCTCTAAGC
>CAZDEM010000129.1:2954-5859 GCA_964504315.1 uncultured Sulfurimonas sp. | reverse complement strand
AAATGATTGGCGCTCACCGTCAAGTTGTTGAAATGTGGTTATGGATTGAGGTTGCAATGCTCTTTGGTTCAGGTATTCTTGGAATGGGTCACCACTATTTCTGGATTGGTACACCTGAATACTGGTGGGAAATTGGAGCACTGTTCTCAGCACTCGAACCATTACCACTGGTTGCTATGTTTATTCACGTACTTTATGACTGGGGTAAAGAAACAGGTATCCAAATGGCAGAGGGGAGTGAAGGTCACTCTATTACAGGGCATACTATAAATAACAAACCAGCGTTTACATGGTTCGTTCTTAATGCATTTGGTAACTTCTTAGGTGCTGGTGTCTGGGGATTCTTCCACACATTACCACAAGTAAATCTATATACTCACGGTACACAGTTTACATCAGCGCATGGACACCTTGCGTTCTTTGGTGCTTATGCGACTATTCTTGTAGGTATGTTCTACATTGCCGTTCAAGGTACTAACGGTATTAAAGTACTTAAACACACTAAAGCCTCTCTTTGGGCGGTAAGTATGATTGCTGGTGGTGTTATGGGTATGACAGTTGCACTTACAATTGCCGGGTATGTTCAAGTTCTTGTATCTCGCGCACAAATGGGTGCTACTTGGGCTGGTTATTTTGACGGACAAAGCGGCATGTGGTTTGCTCAAGCAATGGATTGGAGACTTATTATGGGTGTAGTTACATTCCTAGGTTTCATATTCTTGGCAAAAGATTTACTTACTACTGGTAAAAACCCAGTACACGAAAGATAAGGAGATAAAATGTTTGAACCATTTACAGATGTTGTGCCTAGCTTTTTTGGCTGGCTCAACCAAGGTCCTTTAACGTTAACAATTTTTCTGCATACAGTGATTATACTTCCAATGTTTTGGATTTATTTTCAAGAGAAAAAACGTTTAGAAAACGAAAACTAGTCGGTATTGACTCCTTATTCGGAGTCATACATAGTCATATTTTAGAAGGAGAAATAAAATGAGATTAAATAAATTAGTTACATCAGTAGCAGCTTTAGCTGTTGTCAGTTCAGGTCTATTTGCAGGCACTTCACATATGAATGTTGCAAAAATGTTCGAAAAAGAGTGTCAAGGGTGTCACGGTCCAAACCATGAAGGTGGTGTTGGTGCGGATTTACGTCCAAATAAACTCAAAAATAAAAATGCATACAAACTTGTGCAGACTATTTTAAATGGTCGTCCAGGAACAGCGATGCCTGCATTTTCTGAAAAAATGAATAAAGCAGATGCACAAAAAATGGTTGATTATCTACAACATTTTAAAGGTAAGAAAATTGAAGTTCTTACACTTAAGGCAGTAAAAGCAGGTTGGAAACCATTAAATGACAGAATGGCATTAATGAAAAAATATCCACATGCTGCTGATGTAAAAAAAGTTACAGATATTTGTTTTGTAACAGAACGTGATGCAGCTCGTGTCGTGTTTTTAGATGGTACAACAGGAAAAGTTCTTTCTCGTCATCCGGCAGGTTTTGCCGTTCACGTAACTGTGACAAACAAACGCCAACCTCGTTATGCATACTCTATCTCTCGTTCGGGCTTAGTAACAATGTTTGATTTGGCTTCTCACGGTCAACAAAAAATTGCACAGGTTCAAGTCGGTTCTGACTCTCGCGGTCTAGCTGTTTCACCGGATGGTAAATACCTAATGGCAGGAAACTATGTACCGGGTGGAGCAATTCTTATGGATGCTATGACACTAGAGCCGCTTAAAGTTTATCCAACATCATCTGTAATCAATATGGACGGAGATATTGGTTCTAGCCGTGTTGCTGGTGTTTATGATACTCCATATGGTCCATATATTGCATTTGCACTTAAAGATGCGGGACATGTGTATATTGTAGATTATTCTAAACCTAATTTCCCAATTGTTGGTGATATTCCAAATATCGGTAAAATTCTTCATGACGGATTTGAAAATGAAGGTAAGGAAATTGGTCGATACTTAATGCAAGCCTCTCAAGGTTCAGATGTAATGGGTGTTGTTGACTTTAAAACTAAATCTTTAGTTGCTAAAGTTTACACAGGTCCAGGTAGCAAGCCACACCCAGGTCAAGGTTCTTCTTGGTATAATGAGAGATATGGTCAGCTTTATGCTACAAACAGCATGAATGTTGGTGATGTTGTTATCTGGGACAGTAACTGGGATGTTGTTGCACGCGTAAGAACTGCAGGTGGTGGTCTTTTTGTTGGTACAAGTGAGCATACTCCATTTATCTGGTCTGACTGTGTAATCGGTGGTCCAACTGCATGGAATAAAATGTACTTAATCAACAAACAAACACTTGAGACTGACAGAATTATCACTGTTGGTACAAAAAGAGGTACAGTTACAGATCCTGTAACACATAAAACTCTTTACAGCTGGAAAGTTCCAACTGTTAAAAACAAAAAAGGTAAAGTATTAATTCCTAGAATTTTACATGCTGAACCTGCAAACCATGGTCACTGGACTATGATTTCTGAATGGAATGCTGGTCGTATCGGTATTTATGAAGCTAAAACTGGAAAATTTGTTAAATACATTACAGGTTTAACAACACCAACTTTTACTTACTCTATCGAACACAGACAATCTATTCCTGGTGCATAAGCTGCACTTTTAGTTTTCCCCTTTATGGGGAAAATTCTTTTTCTAAAGCCTTATCTACTCTACAAACCTTTATTTATAACTAATTCTTATTTTTAACCCATAAAACTAATCTTCTAAAATTACGAAATTTTCGGCTTTCTAAGCTATATTTCAAGCTATATTTTGCTAAAATATATTAGACTTCTTGCGTAACTTAGATATGTCTATTTTAAAAAGAAAGAATTACAAATGAAAAAAATTACGATTTCAATAGCTTTACTTTTCTCTTTTGCATCTG
>CAZDEM010000129.1:0-2854 GCA_964504315.1 uncultured Sulfurimonas sp. | reverse complement strand
TTACAAATGAAAAAAATTACGATTTCAATAGCTTTACTTTTCTCTTTTGCATCTGCTGACAAGTTGGATGGAAAAAAAGTTTTTCAAACATACTGTTGGGGCTGTCACCATCAGACAGCAATGGCTTTTGGCCCTCCGTTTTCTCAAATTGCTGCCAAACGTACAAAAGGAGAGATTATGGCATACATAGCGTCTCCCAAATCAATGTATAAGCAATTCGGTTATAAAAGAAGTGTTATGACACAGCTTAAACTCTCACCCCAAGAGCTTGATGCCATCAGTGATTACATACTCTCATATAAAGGTAAAAAATAATGTTTAGATTATCAAATCTCATATCTTCTGTTATTGAAGATAAAAAAGAGAGAATTTTAGATGGAAGTATTGCTATATGGAACTTTACAAACCGTTGTAATCTTTCCTGCCTGCACTGCTACTCAAAATCAACTTTGGATGAAGTAGATACACTGACAACCGAGCAGATTAAAGAAACTATTTTACAAATGAAAGCCAATGGTGTAAAGTTTATTATTTTCTCAGGTGGAGAGCCTCTTACCAGAAAAGATCTTTTTGAAATAGCCGATTTTTGTAAAGAAAACGGCATTATTACCTATCTCTCAAGTAACGGTCTCTATTTTACAAAAGGCAATATTAAAAAAATTACAGATACTTTTAACTATGTTGGTGTAAGTATAGATGGCGATGAAGCAACACATGATTATTTTAGAGGTCTTAAAGGTGCTTTTAAAGAGACCTTAAAATCTGTTTTACTCGCTAATGAAACAGGCGCAAAAGTCGGCATACGATTTACAATGACAAAAGATACAATAGACTCACTTGAGTATATTTTTGATTTGGTTGAAAAACATAACATTCCAAAAATATATATTTCTCATTTGGTATATTCCGGGCGAGGACTAGATAACTTAAAAATGGATCTAACAAAGGAACAAAGAAGAAAAGCAGTTGATTTTATACTAGACAAAGCATTTGAGTATTATGATACAGGACGTGACATAGAAATAGTAACCGGCAATATGGAAATGGATGCTATCGTTCTTTTAAACAAATTTGGCGAGAAATACCCTGATTTAAAAAACAAAATGAGAGACAGACTTGTCAAATGGGGCGGTAACTCTGCAGGACGTAAGCTTTTAAACATTAACAGCGAAGGTGATGTGCGCCCTGACCCGTTCTTTCCTTTAATAGTAGGAAATATTATTAATCAGGATTTCGGTGATATTTGGCAGAGTGGAAAACTTTTAGATGAGCTGAGAATTCATCCAAGAAAACAAATCAGCGGTATTTGCGGCGAATGTAATCAAATAGATATATGTAATGGCGGTTCACGAGCTAGAGCTTATGCAATTACAGGTGACTTATGGAGTGAAGATCCTTCATGTTACTTAACTAAAGAAGAAAGAGAGACAGTATAATGAAAATCAGCAAAATTTTAGCAGTTGCCTTTATAGGATTATCTTTACATGTAAACGCATCTGCGCATGAGAAGATATTTGTAGTTGAAAGAGAAAGCAGTTCTGTTGCAGTCATAGAAGACGGATTACCTAGAAACCATATGAAAAATATGCACAACATGAACCATGGCGTTATGAAGTTTTATGGAAATGACGGCTATCTCATTAGCCGTGATGGTTATATTATGCGTTTTGATCCACGTAGTGAAAAAAAGCTTAATGAATATAAAACAAGCAAAAGTGCTATTGGTTTTGTTATTAACAAAAACTATGTAGCCGTTGCTAATTATGATGACAAAAGTGTAGATATTCTTACCAGAGATTTAAAGCCAATAGAAAAAATTAAGACAGGTTCACGCAATGTAGGTATCAAAATCTATAAGAATTACCTTGTTTTTTCTGAAATGGACAATGACGCCATTGCCATTTATGAAGATGTAAACAAGGGCAAAGGAAAACCTCACTTTAAACTCGTCAAAGAGTTTAAAAATGTAGGAGTAATGCCATTTGATGCGATGATAAAAGGTGACAAATACATCAATGGTTTTTTCCAGTCTCCATGGTTTGGCGTTGTTGATTTAGACACTCTGAAGTTTGAAAAAATTCAGCTCAAACTTGATGACAGAAAACCGGTACTTAAAGTACCACACTTTGGATTTTGGTCTATTAGTGATTCCAAAGTATTTATTCCCGCCGTAGGCGATAACAAAGTTTTTGTTTACACACCGGATTTTAAATTTATAAAAGCGATTACAACAGAGGGTCTTCCCGTATTTACAGCACTCTCTCCTGATAAAAAATATTTGGCAGTTACATTCAGCGGTAAAAAGTTCCCTGTTATTCAGATTATAGATACAAAAACGCTCAAAGTCATCAAAAGATTTGAATTTGACGGAAAAGTGTTACATGTAAGATGGTCCAATGAAAAACCGGAACTCTATGTATCAGTAAATGACACAAACAAAGTAGCAGTTTTAAATACAAAAGGATGGTGGTTAAAACGTGAGATATTTACGATAAAAAAACCATCAGGAATTTTTATCTATAAGGAAGCTAAATAATGAGCAGAGTATACTTAACCGGTGCCGGACCCGGAGATATAGAACTTTTAACCATGAAGGCACACAGGGTTATTACAGAGGCTGATGTTATCATTTATGACCGACTGGCAAACCCGCAACTGCTCGAAATGGCTAAAGACGGATGTGAATTTGTATATGTCGGTAAAGAGGATGGCAGACACACCCTTCCTCAAGATGAAATAAATGAGGTTATTTATCAAAACGCGCTTAAACACAATGTTGTCGTCCGATTAAAAGGTGGAGACCCTTTTGTATTTGGACGCGGCGGTGAAGAGGGTGCTTATCTTCAAGAAAGAG
>CAZDEM010000128.1:0-5946 GCA_964504315.1 uncultured Sulfurimonas sp. | reverse complement strand
AGAACCGGTAAAACGAGAAAAAGTCCTAAAAATCTGAGAAAAAGAATACTTGAGAGGGGTAAAACTTTTTTGAACATATAAAGCCTTTATGAAATGATTTATAACTACTTATAGTATAATTTTGAAATTATAGAGCAACTATTATTTATTAATGGTTTGCAAATGAAAAAATTTAAAATTACAAAAGATAATTTAAGGAAAAAAGTTGAAAAAATTAGTTTTAGCAACATCCAACAAAGGCAAAGTCAGAGAGATAAAAGCATTGTGTAAAGAGTATGAGATAGTACCGTATACAGAGTTGATTAATGCATTTGAAATAATAGAAGATGCCGATACATTCAAAGAAAATGCACTGATAAAAGCACGAGCGGTATATAAGGCTTTAGGTGAAGAAGATGTGGTTGTTTTGGCTGATGACAGCGGTATCAGCGTGGATATACTTGATGGTGCTCCGGGGATTTACAGTGCCAGATACGGCGGTGAGGATGCAGATGACAAAGATAATCTTAAAAAACTCATGCAGGATATCAAAGCAAAAGGAGTAAAGAGTTCTCCTGCGCATTATACGGCGGCTATTGCGATTGTAACAAAAGGGATTGAAAAAACGGTGCATGGCTGGATGCATGGAGAGGCAATGACTGAGGCAAAAGGTGAGGGCGGTTTTGGATATGACCCGATGTTTGTACCGCTTGGATATGATAAAACACTCGGAGAATTGGATGAGAGAGTAAAAAAAGAACTCTCTCACCGTTCAAAAGCTTTATATCTGGCCGGCAAAATTTTAAAAAGTCTATAAAAATTTACGGCTTGCCAGATAGAATTTTTTTTCTAATTTGTGTAGTAGTGAATGTAAGTGGGCGTTATATCTGCTAATTTTTTGCATGATATCTCCTTGTACATTAAAATGTCTAACAAAAGAGTTACAGCAAAAAGTGTGCCACTAGTTAAATAGTGTTAAAAGTATCACACCAAAGAGAATTCTGTAAACACCAAAGGCAACAAAGGTAAATTTTTCTAAAAATTTTAAAAAGAGCTTGATTGTCAAATAGGCAACAACAAAGGCAACAAAAAAGCCCACTGTTAAGGCTTCGATATTTGCGGAGGAAAACTCATGGTAATGTTTGAGCAAATCATACCCGCTGACGGCACCCATAACAGGAAAAGCAAGCAAAAAGCTAAATTCTGCACTTGCTTTTCTGTCTAAACCAACTAAGAGCGCACCGATAATTGTAGCTCCCGCACGCGAAGTTCCGGGAATAAGAGCAAAAATTTGGGCAATTCCAATCCAAAGTGACTGTTTGAGCGTGACATCTTCGACATCTGTTATCAACTCTTTTTCTTTGGGAATATAAAATTTTTCGACGAGTAGAAATATAATACCGCCTATGATGAACATCGTTGCAACTATATTGATACTAAAAAGTGCTTTGATCTGATGAGAGAAAATGAAGCCGACAATACCTATAGGTAAAAAAGCAAGAAATACTTTTGTCCATAAATTAATATGTTTGAATGTAAACTTTTCTTTGTAGTTGAATACTACGGCTACAATAGCAGCAAATTGAATAATGACTTCATAGGCTTTTGTAACACTTGTCTGGTCTATACCTAAAAATTGACTTGCAACAATCAGGTGTCCGGTTGAAGAAATTGGCAGAAATTCGGTAAAACCTTCAATAATACCTAAAATAACAGAGTCGAAGAGTGTCATAAAGAACCTTTTTTTAAAATTTAAACTTATTTCGATATAATACGAGGTTTTATTTTTAAACAACCTAAAATCTGATAGGAAATTACATATGTTACTTTTTACACCCGGTCCTACTCCAGTTCCTCAAAATGTTCGCAATGCCATGAGTGCTGAGACTATGCACCACCGTACACCTGAATTTGAAGCTATTTTTGAAAAAACACGTAAGCATCTGTTTGAGCTGTTTAACACTGATGAAGTTGTAATGATTGCATCAAGTGGAACAGGAGCTATGGAAGCGGCTGTTGTGAACCTGTGTAAAAACACACTTTTGAATGTCAACTCAGGAAAGTTCGGTGAGCGTTTTGGGAAAATTGCAAAAGCGCACGGACTGAAAAATGTTGAGATAAAGAATGAATGGGATACGCCTGTAAATGTTGAAGACGTTGTTGCAGCTGTAAAAGCCAACAGTGCTATTGATGCTATTGCTGTTCAAATCTCTGAGAGTGCAGGGGGACTTCGTCATCCTGTTGAAGAGATAGCTGCGGCTGTAAAGAAAATTAATCCGGAGATTATGATTATTGCTGATGGGATTACGGCTGTTGGCGTTGAGCGAATAGATGTAACAAATATTGATGCGCTTATTGCAGGAAGCCAAAAAGCGCTTATGCTTCCTCCGGGTCTTGCAATTATAGGGCTCTCAAATGCTGCAATAGAAAAAATCGGTGAGGGAGAAGGATACTATTTCAACCTTGCTTCTGAGATTAAAAAACAGCGTCAAAACACGACGGCCTACACTGCTGCAACAACGCTGATTATCGGTCTTTTAGAAGTTTTAGAGACTATTGCAATGCAGGGTGGGTTCGGAGTGCTTTACTGCAACACGGCAAGACGTGCCAAAGCTACAAGAGCAGCGTTAGAAGCAATTGGTCTGCATAGCTATCCGAAGATTCCTGCTTTAAGCATGACAACTATTGATGATAAAGATGCCTCAAAAATTCGTTCAGCTTTAAAAGAAGAGTATGGTGTGAATGTAGCCGGTGGACAAGACCATCTTAAAGGTAAAATTTTTCGCATTAATCAAATGGGATTGATTGAAGCGTATGAGTCTATCTGGGTTGTGAATGCCATAGAATTAATATTACATCGTTTAGGACGTTTAGAGTATGCAGGGATTGCTTCAAAAGTATATAATGAAGTCTATTTTAAAACTGCATTAACGAAAAAAGAGATATAAATGATACTTGAACATGAAATACCTAACGGTTCAAAACTTTACTTTGGTAAATCTGCAAAGATAAAACGTCATATAGAAAAGACTGCAAGTGATATTCTTGATGCAAACGGTTATGAAGAGATTGTGACACCGATATTCTCATACCATCAGCATAAAAGTATAGCTGATGAGAGAGAATTAATTCGCATCAATGATGAAAAAAACAATGCGTTATCATTGCGTGCGGATTCGACTATAGACGTTGTACGCATCATAGAAAAAAGACTCGGGAGTAATACAAAACAGAAAAAATGGTTTTATATTCAGCCTGTTTTTACCTACCCGACTACTGAACAGTATCAAGTAGGCGTTGAATTTATGGGAGAAAAAAAGCTTTCATCCGTAGCAAGTCTTGCCTTGGAGATTTTTGAACAGTTACATGTAAAGCCTTTAATGCAGATTTCAAATATAAAAATACCTGAACTTTTAGTTGAAATGTTTGATGAGTTAAGCATAGATGACTTTAGGCATATTAATATTGACAAGTTTATTAATCTAAAAATTGAGTGGCTGAGTGAGCTTGTTTATCTACAGTATGTAGAGCAGATAGATGATATCATAAACAAAGTACCACAGGCTATAAAAATAGAACTGCAAAAGATGAAAGATTTATGTTCAGAGGCGGGATGCGAAAATGCTGTTTTAGCACCGATGTATTATGCAAAAATGCTCTATTATGATGAGCTGTTTTTTAGATGTATTGTAGGAAATGAAGTATATGCACGCGGCGGAAGATATAAAAATGCCGAATTAACATCTGTAGGATTTGCAATTTATACAGACACATTGTGTGAAGCCTTAGAGCAATAGAAAAAGAGGAAAAGATAAAATATGTATACAAATAAAGCAGACGTAATTGTAGGAATCCAGTGGGGTGATGAAGGTAAAGGCAAAATAGTAGATAAACTTGCGTTAGAGTATGATATGGTATGCCGTTCTCAAGGCGGACATAATGCAGGGCATACAATTTGGGTAGACGGCGTAAAATATGCATTGCACCTTATTCCATCAGGGGTATTAAATCCTAAAGCTGTAAATGTGGTAGGCAACGGTGTTGTACTTTCTCCATCATCTATAATAAAAGAGATGGAGCAGTTTGAAGGGCTTGAGGGTCGTTTGTATATCTCAGACAAAGCTCATTTGAACCTTTCTTATCATGCGCAGATTGACCAGGCAAAAGAGCGCCTTAAAGGCGACAAAGCGATCGGTACGACAGGAAAAGGAATCGGACCTGCATATTCTGATAAGATTAACCGCATCGGACACCGTGTGGGTGAGCTTTTAAACCCTGAAAAACTTTGTCAGACTATTTTAGATTATTTTGAGCAGAACAAGCCTATTTTTGATGTTATGGATCTGCATGCACCAAAAAAAGAGGAACTTTTGACTGAACTTGAAGGTTTTAGAGAAAAACTAGCTCCGTTTATTACAGATACAACACAGATGGTATGGCGTGCACTTGATGATGAAAACAAGCGTGTACTGCTTGAGGGTGCTCAAGGGACTCTGCTGGACATTGACCACGGAACGTATCCATATGTAACATCTTCTTCAACGGTAAGTGCCGGTGCATGTACAGGTCTTGGACTCAATCCTAAAGACATCGGAAAAGTAACAGGAATTGTAAAAGCATACTGTACACGTGTCGGTAACGGACCATTTCCGAGTGAAGATAAAGGCGAAGACGGAAAACGTCTTGGAGAACAGGGACATGAGTTTGGAACGACTACAGGACGCGCAAGACGCTGTGGTTGGTTTGATGCAGTAGCTACAAGATATGCAAGCCGTTTAAACGGGTGTGATGAACTGGCACTGATGAAACTTGACGTTCTTGACGGTTTTGATGAGGTAAAAGTTTGTGTTGCCTATGAATACAACGGCAAAACAATAGACTATGTACCGATTGACCTTGAGAATGTGAAGCCAATCTATAAAACTTTTAAAGGCTGGGATAATTCAGTAGGGGCAAGAACATTTGATGAACTGCCAGCTTCCGCACAAGATTATGTTAAACTGATTGAAGAAATAAGTAAAACAAAAGTCGGTATAATTTCTACATCACCTGAGAGAGAAGATACAATAATTCTATAAGGATTTACACTTGAAAACACGTTTCACATCTTTAGTGCATATAAAGAAAAATATTGTACAAAAGAGTGAACGTCTTCTCCAACAGGCAAATGCAAATCTAAACAAGGCAAAAAAAGAGTTGCAGGACTCTTTGGCATTTCTGCAGGAAATTAAACCTCCTTCGCATGGAAAAATAGCAGAGTTTCAAGCAAACAGAGCTCTTTTGGATTCTCAAAGAGCTATTATACAGCATAATGAAGAGTGGCTTCAATACACAAAAAATGAAGTAGCACAGGGAAAAGAACAGCTAAAAAAAGATATGATAGAATATGAAAAATATAAATATTTAGAGTATGAAGAGATACAAAAAGCGCTTAAAGAAATAAAAATTCAAGAGGCAAAAGAGTTAGATGAAATTGCCTTAATGACATATACCAATAAAAACAAGGAAGCTTCTTGAAATATATTTTACTTATTGCACTGCTGTATTCTTCACTTTTTTCTATGCAAAACAGCGACAAACTTTTTGAATGTACGAAAATATTTAAAGAGAGAAAAAATGAGCTTTTGGTTGAACTAGAACGAATAGATGAGCAAAAACAGTCTCTCAGTGCTTTAAAAACTGCCACTGAAGAGCTGTTAAAACAAAAAGAAGCTAAGTTGGCTTTGAAAGAAGAAGCCGTGAATGCTAAACTTTCACAGGTAAGTCAAAAAGAAAAATCCATTAAAGCAATGCTTGAAAAAAATTCTCAAATTTTAAAAGAAATGAAATCTGCTAAAATGAGCAAAATATCGCAAACATTTGCAAAAATGAAAGCCGGTGCAGCCGCAAATGTACTCTCAGATATGGGTAATAAAGAAGCCGCATCAATCTTGCAATCGTTAAAACCAAAAGTGGTGGGTAAAATAT
>CAZDEM010000127.1:0-6020 GCA_964504315.1 uncultured Sulfurimonas sp. | reverse complement strand
GGTTCCGAAAAGCTTAGCCCAGGTTATAACTTGGATTCAAAGTTTTGAATTACTGCTCCAAAAATTTCTTCACCATTATAAAGTGACTGTTCATTTGCTATTTTTCCACTTACATGTAAATCAAACAGCACTAGATTTGCATTTTGTCCTACTTCTATAACTCCGGCTTCAATATTTATACTTTTGGCAGGATTTTGAACTGTTAACTTTATCAGTTCGCTCATAGAAATCATGCCTGACTTTACCAGTTTTGTATAATAAATCGGCAGTGCATCTTCGAGTGCTTCACAGCCATACGCTGCGTCAAAAAATGCTACTTCTTTATTGACTGGAGAGTTTGGCTGGTGCAGTGTTGTCAGTATATCAATTTCTCCACGTTTGAGCGCATTTTGCAGTTCTTTGACATCATTTTTTGAAGCGAGTGGCGGGTTGAGTTTTGCCGTTGTATTAAAACCTTCGCACGCTTCATCCGAGTGGAGTAAATGATGCACAGAGACTTCACAGCTGACCGCCGCTCCTTCACTTTTTGCTTTTGTTATCAGTTCGACCGAACGTGGTGAAGCAATGGATTTAAAAAGTATTTTAATCCCGAAATGTCTTGCTATTTCTATCATTCTTGATACATGTAAGACTTCACTCAGTTCAGGAATTCCGGCAAGTCCAAGATTTGAACTAACATCACCATCAAGCATCACACCGGCATTTATTAAAGAATTATCCTCCGGCTTACAAAAGAGTGTCACACCGTACATTTTGACATACTCTGCTATTTTAATAGCTACATCATTTTTCGCTATGGTACTCATATATGGAGCCACTATTCCTTTTTTAAGTAAAATGGCAATATTTGAGAGACTCATATCTTCTTTTAAGGAGTTGAGCATAAAGTCAATTTTCACATCGTTTATATCTTTAACACCGTTTTGTGCAAATTCTAAAACGACTTCGTTATCTATGGCAGGATTTGAATCGGCATTTAAGACAATATGCCCTACTCCACCTTTTTTTCCCTCTTTAGCAATAGCTTTAATGTTTTTTGCATTCAAAGATGAGTCCAAGACTCTAACATTTGTATCAACAAGGCTAGGAAGCAGATAAGTGCCTTTGGCATCTATAACGTTTTCATCACGTAAATTAGAGCCTATTTCTGTAATCATTCCGTTTTCTATTTTGACATCTACTTCTCGCTCACCGTTTACATCACAAACTATTGCGTTTGATATAAGCATTTCAGACCACCTTTGATATTATACCAAGCCCTATTAAGAAAGGGAAATTTAAATAAAAGCTAAGCTGTTAACTACAAGGCAGGCTATTGCAGGAGCTACTGGTAGCTTCAAAATAGTCTAACGCAGTAGATGATAGCTTAGCTTTTACCCTTCGGGCGGGAAGATTGTGTCATATTGCTTCGTTAAAAACTCTTGAAGCTACTAGTAGCTCCTACAAATTTTTGCCTTGCACTATAACACAATCTTCCCGTTTAAAATTCCCTTTCTTAATAGGGATTGGTATATAATATTAGCATTATAAATTATTAAGGCTTAAAACTCATGAAAATTCTTGTATCAGCATTGGAACACTCTGCAAATGTGCATTTGAAATCTTTAAAAAAAGAATTAAGTGACGACATTGAGTTTATAGGTATCTTTGATGAAAGTCTTGGAGAGCCTATTGTTGATTTGAGAAGTCTTGCCATTATGGGGTTTGTCGATGCCCTCAAAAAGCTGCGATTCTTTTTTAAACTCAATGATGAAATGCTCCAACTGAGTAAAGATGCGGACAAGGTACTGCTTATTGACTCTTCAGGTTTTAATCTTCCTCTTGCAAAAAAAATAAAGAAAAAATATCCTCAAAAAGAAATAATCTATTATATACTGCCACAAGCATGGGCATGGAAGAAAAAACGTATACCTGTTCTTGCAAAAACCATAAATAAATTATGTTCTATTTTGCCTTTTGAGCCGAGCTACTATCCAAAAAATGCAGCTATTGAGTACGTAGGACATCCACTATTAGACCAAATCAAAAATTTCAAAGAATCACTTAATGCTGAAATAAAGGATGTGGCTTTTATGCCAGGTAGCAGAAAAGGTGAAATTAAGAAACTTATGCCTATTTTTAAACAACTCGTACAGAGTTTACATGTAAACGCGACCATCATCATTCCAAAACACTTTTCAGAGAAAGATATACAAGAGTTGTACGGAGATTTAAGTGCTTTTTCTATCTCAAATGAGCCGCATGAAACACTCTATAAGTCTGATTTTGCCTTTATATGCAGTGGAACGGCTACCCTTGAAGCAGCGCTTATCGGTGTGCCTTTTGTTTTGAGCTACATTGCAAAACCGCTTGACTATTTCATAGCCAGCAGGCTTGTCAAATTGGATTATATAGGACTTGGAAACATTATGTTTTCTCAGTATAAAAATGAGGCTCTACACCCAGAATTTATACAAGAAGATGTCAGTGTAGAAAATCTTTTAAAAGCTTATCATGAGTATGACAGAGAAAAGTTCTTGCACAACTCAAAATCTTTAAGAAGCTACCTGCAGCATGGCAGTTCAAAAAGAGTTGCGAAAATTATCGAAGAAAATTAATCTTCTTTGCTTTTACGGGCTTTGATATTAATTCTTTTCCCTGTAGTTTTTGGTGCATCATATCTATCTCTCGGTGTACCGTCATGACGATGATTTCTCTCACCGCTTTTACCTGAAAATATTGCTTTTCCATTTTCATCTTTGCCCAAAAATTTGTTAGGTGATTTTTTCTTTTTCGCCCATTTATCATCTTTTTTGTCATCACTTCTAAAATCACGTTTTGGCTTATCAAACGTTGGCTTTTCCTGAGTAGAACTTTCATAACGTTTTTTAGCAACTTCTTTGATTTCATCTTTTGAAAGTTTTTTTCTTTTGGGTTCATCTGCATTTCTAGACTCTTTTTGCGGATATTCAAAGCCTTCAATACGGTCTTGTTTAATAGCACGTCCAAGCAGTGTTTCTATAGCATGAAGTGCTTTTTGTTCACTCTCATCTAAAAGCATAACAGCTTTTTGAGTAACTTTGGAGACTCTCGCCATATAAACGATGGCTTTTATCGGCATATCATAGCTGATAAGATACTCACATGTTAAATCTTTTTCTTTTATAAGCTGCTTATCTTCTAGCACTCGCACATCTTGATTTTCTAATTTTTCTTTAATTTCTTCAGGATTTTTAGAGCACATTACTAAAATATCTACATTTGGATTTTCTTGAATTAGTTTATTTAAAAGCTCTGTTTTTTTATCATTTGGACATTGATAAATACGGTGGTTGTTTGGTTTAATTGAGATTGCATCTGCAGGCATTTGGTGTCCTATAAAAGTATTTTTGAAATTATACCCACAATTGTCATAAATTATGCTATTATGGAAGAATATATAAAGAGGCAAAAGTCTCAATTAGGAAAAAACGATTAAAAAAGAAGTCACATTTAATTCACTCGGTCTTTCAGCGCCGATTTTAAAAGCTGTAAAAGAACAAGGCTACGAACACCCTACTCCCATTCAGGCAAAGGCAATTCCGGTTATTTTAGAAAAAAAAGATATTTTAGCAGGGGCACAAACAGGTACAGGAAAAACAGCAGGTTTTACACTGCCGCTGTTAGAATTACTCTCACGCAAAAAGTCCTCAAAACAAAAGCATAAAGTACGTGCATTGATTTTGACACCGACACGTGAGCTTGCACTGCAAGTAGCTGAAAATGTAGCACTCTATGCAAAACATACCCCTTTTAAATCAGCGGTTATCTTTGGCGGTGTAAAAATTAATCCGCAAATCGCACAGCTTAGACGTGGCGTTGACATTGTCATCGCAACGCCGGGACGTTTACTTGACCACATCTCTCAAAAAACAATAGATCTGCGTGAGATAGAGTTTTTAATACTTGATGAAGCAGACAGAATGCTAGATATGGGTTTTGTCAATGACATTAAAAAGATTGTCAATATCATTCCAAAAGAACGCCAGACACTGCTCTTTTCAGCAACCTACTCTGATGCCATTAAAAAACTTTCAAATCAGTTTTTAAAATCACCAACACTCATCGAAGTAGCACGGACTAATGAGTCCAATGCTATTGTAGAACAAAGTGTCTATCCTGTAGATAAAGCGCGAAAAAGAGAACTTTTAACCCACCTCATTAACGAGGGAAAATGGCAGCAGGTTTTAGTTTTCACAAGAACAAAACACGGTGCGAACAAACTCAGTGGACAACTTGAAAAAGACGGCATCTCATCTGCTGCCATTCATGGAAACAAAAGTCAAAATGCACGTACAAAAGCACTTGCAGACTTCAAAAAAGGCGATGTACGGGTTTTAGTGGCAACAGACATCGCAGCACGCGGTATCGACATCGATCAGCTTCCCCATGTTGTCAACTTTGAACTTCCAAATGTCAGTGAAGATTATGTCCATCGCATCGGACGAACAGGACGTGCAGGCAACAAAGGTGAAGCAATCTCTTTGGTCTGTGTGGATGAACATGAGTTTTTAGACGGTATAGAAAAGCTTATAAAAAAAGATATACAAAAAGTATGGCTCAAAGGTTTTAAACCTGATCCGAGCATCAAAGCGGAACCTATTAATATGGGTGGAAATCGTGGAGCAAGAAATAAGCCACGAGGAAATTCTAATGGCAGAAACGCCAATAGAAGCAGAGGTAGAAGATAACTTCTACTCTGTAATATCTTTGAGGATTGATTCAAAATCTGTCTGTGCTTTCATCAGGACGGCTTTTGCTTCTTTATCTTCAACTAATGCAGAACTCATCCAGTTATATACAGCCGGGAATCCTACAACTATTTTATCTTCATCTTTTTTCTTGTAAACCATTGTTGTACACGGTGCGAATGCCGATGCTTCTGGTCTACTTTTTGCAACAGTATAAATTACTTTTAGTTTACAAATTGAATATGTATCATAAAAATCAAATGGACTCTCTATTGTTCCATCTTTAGTGATTTCTTCATTTACATCCAAGAATTCCGGCATTACAAAGCCAAAAGGATCAAAACCGGCTTCAAGATTCATTTCTAACTCGTCTTTCATCTCTTCCCAGTCTTCACCATCTAAATCCATTTCATAAACAGTCGCTAAATTTCTCGCTTCTTTTAAACTGTCTTCACTATATGTATGTTTAGCTGTCGGTAATGCTTTTTTAATAACTTTCAACAGGTCTTTTTGAATTTTTTTAAATATTCCAAGTCCGCCGCCTACAATTTTATCTTGAGCCTCTGCAGTTAAAATTGAAAGGTGCAGTGTGTTATCACCTTTTCTTTGGTAAATTCCAACGCCCATAGGAATTAAAACACCGGCTTTTGGATATTTCTCAACTAATTCTTTTGTATATTTAGGAGAATGTATTGTCATTAACGTAAATATTTTAAAATCAGTCTGTTTAAACTGCTTCTTAAAAGGTCCTATCATATTACTGTTTAAATCTACCGAAAAACCACCTTTAGTAAATGCTGTTTCAATCATATATGGAGTAATTTTTCCATCTTTATTATCAACATTAAATATATTTAAATCACCTTTTGCCTGCAATGATACAGCACAAAAGAATGCAATTGCCAATATAACTATTTTTTTCATTTTTATTTCCTATGGTTTAATATATATCCAACCTGCTTTTACACTCTCTAGTAGTTCAACCACACCCGCGGTTACTATGACAGAGCCTTCAACAAGGTCTTCTTTTTTTATATGCAGCGTTCTCATGGTATTTCCACAAGCTACAAACTCCACATCATACTGCATAAGAGCGTCCACTCGTACTGCAGTAGCTTTGTTGTGTCTGTCTAAAAGTTTCATTCCTTTTGAATAAGCAACAATTTTCATCTCTACTTTTTCAGGTCCGTAAAACTTTAAAACATTGTTTGCGACACTGAGTATATGATCCAGTGCATGCGGACTGTCTTCTGTGACAGAAAAGACGATTTGTCTCGGATTGTCAATAGAAGGTTTAGGATCGGCATACTC
>CAZDEM010000126.1:0-6049 GCA_964504315.1 uncultured Sulfurimonas sp. | reverse complement strand
CCGACTAGATTTACTCCCTCTTTATTTTTTGTATTAGAATTTATTTCTACGACTTTTTTTAAGTCATCTATGTAGTTCATTTTTAACCAAATAATATCTAATTTATTTGATTATACTATGAATATGTTGATTGTGTTAATAAGTTTGCTTGATTTTTGTACAGTTGTACAAATATGTGTAATGTAGGAATATTGTAAAAGTTTACTGAGCTAAAGAGCTCAGAAGAATTATTTTCTTCTAAGTTCTTTAATACGAGCTTTTTTACCAGCAAGTGCACGAAGATAAAATAGTTTCGCACGACGAACACGACCGCGACGAATAACTTTAATCTCTTCAATTGAGTCAGAGTAAACTGGAAAAATTCTTTCAATACCAACACCGTTAGCACCGATTTTACGTACTGTAATAGTTTGACCAGTACCTTGACCACGTTTAGCTATACAAACACCCTCGTAATATTGTACACGAGTTTTGTCACCTTCTTTAATTTTTACTGCCAAGTTTACAGTATCACCAGCACGAAAATCTGGAATATTTTTTTCTGCAGTTTGTGCTTTTTCAAAGTTTTCTATGTACTTATTTCTCATAAGTTGTCCTTAATTTTTTTTCATTGCTCCGACGCAATGATATTTTATTAGCTGTTCAGGTCTAAAGAATTTGGTTTTAGCTTCAGACAAGGCTAATTTCAGTGAGCGAATTTTACTATGATTTCCCTTTAAGTATTCTGATGGAACACTTAAACCCTCATATGTTTTTGGTTTTGAAAATGATGGTGCTTCTAAAAGTGGCGTTTCAAAACTCTCAACCTCTAAAGATTGGGCATTTCCAAGCACACCTTCTATATTTCTACTTACGGCATCACAAATAACCAACGAAGCTAATTCGCCTCCGGTTAAAATATAATCGCCGATAGAAAACACTTCATCAGCATATTTTTCAATAACTCTCTCATCTATGCCCTCATATCTTCCACTCACAAAAGCTACATGGGTTTTTTTTGCCAGACGTTTCGCATCATTTTGCACAAAAGGCTTCGCAACCGGTGTTACAAAAACAATATGAACATTTTCATCTTTACTTTTCAAATCATCTAATGCATCAAAAAGCGGCTGAGAATTCATAACCATCCCTGCGCCACCGCCTACTGCCGTATCATCAACTTTAAAATGTCGATTTGTAGAATAATCTCTAGGATTTAGATAATTAATCTCTAAAATTTCTTTATCAATTGCTCTTTTTAAAATTGAATCTTTAAAATAACCCTCAATCAGGTTAGAAAAAAGAGTGACAAAAGTATATGTCATTATGATGCTTCCAAGATATCCATAGCGCCGTTTAAAGTAATACGCTTTTTTTCTACATCAACAGCAACTTTAAACGGTTCAATAAAAGGAACTAAAAAGCTCTTTGCTAAACCGTTTTTAACTAAACTTTCATCTGTTATAATACTTAAATAATTTGTAATATTTAGTCTCTCTATCTCTTTGACCACACCAAGATATTTACCATCTTCATAAACTTCACAATCTTCTAAATCAAACCAAAAGTATTCACCTTCTTCCAAGTGACAGTTTTTTCTTGTATCTTCGTACGTTGTAAAAAGTTTTGCATTTGTAAACTTTTTGGCATCTTCCAGGTTGGTAATATTATTAATACGTACCAAACCACGATCAAGATCAACCTCACTTAGCGTGATGCTCTCTTTTTTGTTAATTAAAAAAGTTGCTCCCTTTACAAACTGTTCAGGGAAATCACATTTTATGTGAAACTTCATATCGCCTTTTATACCGACAGTTTTGCCGATTGTTGCGATGTGAAGCAGATTGCTTTTACTAGATTGCTTCGACATTGATACGGTAACTCACGCCATCTTTAGCTTTACAGCCGGAGATGACAGTCTTAATAGCACCAATCATCTTACCACTCTTTCCAATCAGCTTACCTATGTCTTCTTGGTTTGCATAGAGAACTATTTGTGTCATTTCATCGCCCTCTTGAACTTCAACTCTTATATCATCAGGATGTGATGCTATCAGTCTTGCAAATTGTGCGACAAAATCAGCAATCATAATTAACGACCAGTGATCTTTTTAACACGATCACTCAGTTGAGCACCAACGCCAACCCAGTAATCAACTCTTTCATTATCAACTTGAAGTTCTTTTGTCATTGGGTTGTAGTAACCAATAAGCTCAATCCAACCGCCATCTCTACGTTTACGGCTATCTGTTACCGCGATGCGATAAAATGGTCTTTTCTTTCTTCCCATACGAGTAAGTCTAATTACTGTCATTTTGTTTCCTGTTTTTTTTAATTTACCTATTACTGGTTAAGTCTGCACAGTGTTGTATAAAAATGTAAGTTTGAGGGGAAGTTATAAATGGTGATAGAGCCAAAGACTCTAAAATAATTTTGCTTCCCTCTTACCATCTCTATAGTTGGATGTACACATGTAACCAGTAATTAGGCTACAAATCTTTTTATCACAGAGGTATTGTTTAAAAAGATTTTATTGAAGTGGAATTATATCCACTTTTTTCTTAAATTACAATGCTTATCTTGGCAAGCCGCCCATTCCTCCCGGTCCTCCAGCTTGCCCCATCATTGATTGGAGTTGCTTCATACCATTTTTACCGGAGAATTTTTTCGCCATTTTACCTGCATTTTTAAATTGTTTTATCATTCTGTTTATCTCTACAAGGTCCATACCGCAACCTTTTGCAATTCTTTGCTTTCTTGAGTTATTAAGCAAATCAGGATCTTCTCTCTCTTTTAAAGTCATTGATGAAACCATTGCTTTGATATTTTTAAGTTCACCCGAGTTTTCAAAATCTAAATCTTTAATTGCTTTTGACATATTTCCCATTCCCGGAATCATGCCCATAATAGAGCTCATAGAACCCATTTTTTTCATTTGTTCCATCTGCTCTAAAAAGTCATTAAAATTGAACTTTCCTTTTTGAATCTTTTTCGTGAGTTTTTTCGCCTGTTTTTCGTCTATAACATTGGCAGTCTTTTCAGCAAGTCCTTCAATATCTCCAAATCCCATAAGACGATTTACAATACGTTCAGGTAAAAAGACTTCCAAATCTTCCATTTTTTCGCCCATACCGATAAAGCGAAGCGGTACCTGCACCTGTGATGAAAGACCTAACGCAACACCGCCTTTTGCATCACCGTCATATTTTGAAAGAATAACCCCGTCTATGCCGATTTTTTCTTTAAAAGCGGTTGCAGTTCTTACTGCATCCTGACCTGTTAAAGAGTCAGCCACATAAAATATTTCATCAGGTTTAGCTGCATCTTTGACAGCTTTTAGCTCATCCATAAGTTCATCATCAATAGCTAAACGACCTGCCGTATCTATGAGCACTACATCAAATATTTTAGAGTCTGCATACTTCAGTGCTGATTTTACAACATCAACAGGGTTTTTCGTTGCTTCATCTTCAAATAATTCAACTTCAATCACGGCAGTAATCTGACGCAGTTGCTCAACTGCAGCAAGACGCTGTAAATCGGCTGCAACAATAAGCACTTTTTTGCCTTTGTTTTTTAAATAAGTTGCCAATTTTCCCGTAGTCGTTGTTTTACCGGAACCCTGCAGACCTGTCATCAAAATAACAGTCGGCGGGTTTGGTGCGAATACAAAACCTTTGTTGCCTCCTACCTCAAGAAGCTCTGTAAGAGTTTTACGGAGTGCTTCTAAAAACTGATCTTTACCTATACCTTTTTGTTTTGTCTCTATTTCAACTTTTTGAATCAGTTCTTTGACAACTTTATGATTGACATCTGCTTTTAAAAGATTCTTTTTTAATTCATTTAATGCTTTAGAAAGTGCCTTATCATCATCATGAAAACGAATCTTTTTTATTGCATTTGTAAACGAATCCGTTAAAGTACCAAACATGAAAACACCTCTTTCATTATATATATAAATTTTTTTGAAATTGTAACTAAGTTTTTCTTAATTATTCAAATGTAGTAAAGCTCTTAGGCTCTTTTGCTACAAACTCCATGCCTAGCAGTCTTACCTTGTGTGCATGTAGCATCACACGCTTGGCACGACGTCCGCCATACTGTTCATCACCGACTATCGGATGATCAATATAACGTGCATGCACACGTATTTGATGCGTACGTCCGTTATGAATGATACATTTCACTTTTGTTTTTTTAGCACTGACAATATCAGGAAAAAATTCAGTTCTCGCCGGTTTACCTTTTGGTGAAACATTTGAGTATGCCTTGTTATTTTTTTTCTGCGTTGTAATTGCTTTATCTACTTCAATAGGCTCTGTCATTATACCCTCAACCCATGCAATATACTCTTTATAAACTTTGTCATCACGAAACTCTTTAATAGCTTTCTGACGAAAATCTTCATTTTTCACAAGCATTAAAACACCGCTTGTTTCACGGTCGAGTCTATGCAGTAAAACTGCCGGTTTAAACTGACGTTCAATCTCATCAGAGTTTACATGTGCCGGTTTGTCTACGACTATAATATCATCGTTTTCAAAGATAGGCTTGACCTTTTCGACTTTTTGTACGCGAAAAACAGTTCTCTCATCTATCTCTCCACGTGCTATCATTACTTTTTTATTTCCGACATACACAAGTCCACGATCTATCATAGACTTTGCGTTTGAGTTGGAAATTCCTTCTTGTTGTGCCAATAATTTATATGCTTTTTCTGTAGCCACTTTGGACTCCTTTAATCTTCTAAAATTTTGTTTATAACCGGTTTGAGGTTTATATTCTCTTCTACCATTGAAGGCGGAAGTTCTTTTGCAGTTTCCAGTGCGATGCTTATTTCATCCGACTCGACATACTGTACATGATGCACATATTTAAAGAGCTCTTTTTGATGAAAAAAATGTTTTCCTGTAATTATTTTACATCCGAAATATGCAGGTTCAAGCGGATTATGCCCGCCGACATCAGGGTTAAACGCACCTCCGAGTATTGCAATATCACTCACTGCATACATGTTGTTGAGTTCACCCATCATATCAACTAAAATCAAATCACTCTCAAAATTTTTCACTTGCGAAAAACGAGTAAGCATTGTGCCGTTTTGTTTGGCATATTTTTCCATTAAAGCATAGACCTCTTCAAAACGTTCCGGGTGACGGGGAACAACAATGAGCTTGGCATCATCCTTTTTTTTATACGCAAAAAAAGCGTCTAAAACACTTTTTTCTTCGCCAGCATGTGTACTTCCCGCTACAATCAATTCACAATCAGGCTTCGTGTACTCTTTGGTTCTTTTGATCTCACCTGCTAATTTTATATTGCCTATAACTTCAATATTTTTCGCACCCAGTGCCAAAAATCTATTTTTATCTACTTCGCTTTGTGCATAAATCATATCTACATTTTGCAAAAGTTTTTTATAAAACCAGGAAAATTTCATATATTTATTTACACTTTTATCTGAAATTCTGGCATTAAGTAAAATCACCTCTGCACCACGCGCGCGTGCCACACTGAAAAGCATATACCAAAATTCTGCTTCTAATACTATAAGCTTCTTTTGCGGTTTTATCCAAAAAGGCAGATACATTTCATAAGGCATATAACGAACTTCTGCGTCATATTTTCTTGCTTCATTATGTCCTGTCTGCGTAATTGTGCTAATCAACACCTTTTCAGTTTTCAATGCATCCAAAATCGGCTTTAAAGCTCTTGCTTCACCCAGCGAGCATACATGAAACCAAGTTGCATTTGTAGCGTTAAATTTAGGGTTTTTAAAAAGAAAAAAACGGGCAGGAATTGATTCTTTGTATTTTTGCTTAAAAGAGAGTACTATTAAAAGCGGCAGTGCTACTATAAATAGCACGACACTTAGAAGGTAGTAAAGAAGGAAAAACGGCTTCAAGCCTACTCTTCGTTAACTTTCACATAAAGAATACGTCCACAATGAGGACATGTTGTGATATCTTCACCCTTAATGACATCAGCATATACTTTATCGCCAATCACCATATGACATCCCATACAAGCTTGGTCTTCAACAGGTACTACCGGTGTGTTTTTAGCCCAG
>CAZDEM010000125.1:0-6067 GCA_964504315.1 uncultured Sulfurimonas sp. | reverse complement strand
AAGATAAAAAATGGAATGGTTTTTTGTTTGGAACCTATGATATGTCAAAAAGATTCAAAACCGATTATTTTAGAAAATGGTTGGGATGTTGTTAGTGCCGATGGTTTACGCGGTTCACACTATGAGCATACTGTTGCAGTTATCAACGGTAAAGCTGAAATATTATCTCTTGCTTAAGAGAAAAAGGACTTAAAAAATGGCTAAAGCAGACGTTATTGAAGTTGATGGCAAGATTATTGAGGCTTTGCCTAATGCAACTTTTCGTGTTGAATTAGAGAATGGACATATTATTTTATGTCATATCGCAGGTAAAATGCGTATGCACTATATTAAAATACTTCCAGGTGACAAAGTAAAACTTGAATTAACACCATACTCTTTAGATAAAGGGCGTATCACTTACCGATACAAATAAATAGATGGGCCTTTTCAAGGCCCATCTATCTTTGCATATTTTAGAAGTTACCAGCGTTTCTTAACTCACTTATTTCGGTTTCTACCATCTCATCAATCATAATTTTAAAAAGATCCGATATCATGTTTGGATTAACATTGAGTTCAATAGCTTTTTTGCGTACTCTTTGCATAATATCATCAATTCTATCATCAGCCTTAACTTCATCAACACTCTCTTTAAACCCTGCTGCCTGACGAATTAAATGGCTACGCTGTGAGATAAGTTCTACAAGCTTTGTATCAATATTATCGACTTCATCTCTGACTTCTTGCAGTGAATTGCATTTTTTCATTTCTGCTCCTTTTTAAATTCTGTTAACACTATTGTAACAATTAAAGTATATAATCTTTCTTACGATTCTCCTTGTATATCTTTAACATGATTCATTATGGATATGCGTCCATAAAGCTCGATTATTTATTGGGCTTTATAATCTTTTTTATTGCTTTTGGCAGATGCGCAAAAGGCATATCAACAATCTCTTTTTTTTCATCATTTTCAAATTTGATTACATGTACTGTCATATATTCCGGATTGAAATGCAGTACTTTATAAGTGATGTTCTCTTGTGTGTATTGTATATTTTCTCTGTTTAAATCAACAATTTTTTTCTTTTTCGCCATCATTATGCCTTAATGTATATGCCGGTATCTTTGACTTCTATTTTACCTGCATCCTGCAGTTGTGTCAAAGAGCGTTTAAACTCTTTTTTACTCAGGCCAAATACATTTTTAATAAGCTCGGCATCACTTTTGTAGTTATATGGCATTATGCCTTTGTTCTGCTGCAACAGTTCAAGAACTTTTTGGGCTGAAGTTCCGTCTTTTTTGCTGCCTGGCTTTCTAAGTGTAAGGTCAATATTACCATCTTTTCGTACTGTTTTTACGTAAGCGGTTTTCTTGTCCCCGAGTTTAATCTCTTCAAATATTTCATTATGATAAATGAGTCCTTCATACTTGTTGTTGACAATGCATTTAAATCCAAGAGGTGTTTTGGAAATTACTAAAATCTCTGCCTCTTTGTTCTGTGCCAGGTCTTTGACTTTACGGTCAAAAAAGTCACCAAGTTTTTCCGTGCCGACAAGACGGTGGGTGCGTTCATCATATATGATTTTTATAAATCTTTTTTCGCCGACTTCAAAAGGAGTTTTTTGAAACATTTTAGGCACCAGTAAATCTTTTGGCAGTCCCCAGTCCATAAAAGCACCAAAAGGGGCAACATCAACTACTTCTAAGAGTGCAAAATCATCGAGCATTGCAAGCGGTTTGTTTGTATTGGCTACTAGCCTGTCTTCAGAGTCAGTATATAAAAAAACATCTACAAGAGAGTTCTCACACATGTCATCAGTTACATATTGTCCGGGGAGAAGGACATCATTGCCATCTTCAGCCATAAGATAGAGACCGGGTGTTGTGTCTCTGTCGACACGCAGTGTATTCATTTTTCCAAGTTCCAGATAAGGACTTATTGTTTTTTCCATTAGGTAATTCCGTTGTATTGATTTAACGACATTATAGCATTAACTTACAAAAAAATGTAAAATTATGTTTACATGTAAGGATAAGTGTATAACAAGATTTTATTGATATTATTTCATAAATTAATATAAGGAAAGAAATATGTTTAAAATTATAGTAGATAAAGAGTGCGGTTGTTTTAAAAGAAGTGATTTTCAAAAAAACATTGAAGTAGATTCAAAAGATGAGGCTTTAAGCAAATCATTAGAAATGGCTAACCATATGAATGATGAATTTTGTGGCAAGCACAAGTTTAAAGTTGAAGAAGCTGACAATACTTTTATAATTAAAATGCAATAAAAACTATAGGTAGAATATATTCTACCTATAGTTTACTTCCAAAAGCCAATACTTTAAAATACCTTCCTCCCCATACCAAAAAGAGTAACAGCCAGGCAGTAAATGAGATGTCAAACAAAAAATTAAGACCCCATCCAAAGGCTATGTTTATGCTATAAAGTGCACGTAAAAATACAACAACCATAATAGATAAAAATATTTTTGTTGCCAATGTGTCGGCTTGTGGCGATTGTCCCGAATGGCCAAGTGTTACGCGTGTTCCAAAACCTATAAGCAGGGTTGTTAAAAATCCTATTGCAAGCAGATGAATATTTAAAAAATAAAATGATGTATCTAAAAATATTGCCGCACCTAAACTTAGTGCTGAGAGAAAAAATGATACAGGCAGCCAAAACAGTGCAAGATGCAGTACCCAAAGAATAGGAGGAGACTGAAAAGGATGTAAATCCCAGTGTTTAAATTCTATGTACATGTAAACAGCAAGTAAAAGGTCAATGAAAATTTGTACACTTTTTATATCGCCGGAGGCAAAAATACTTTTAAGTAAAAACAGTACAAAGATTATTTTGACAAAATTTTCATTTTTTTGTGCGAAGGAGTGAGAGAAGAAAGGTATCATTCTTTGTCCAACGCTAAAAGCTAAAAATATCAAGTACATGTAAAATGAGATATTGATTGCAGTTGATAACACTATAGGCAGGAAATAAGAGAGTATAAAAAGAAGATTTCCAAAAAGCCCGAAGTAATTTGCATTTAAAATCCAAAAAGAATCCGATTTGTCAGCTGCCATACCCGCTTCATAGATATTTTTTAGTTTTAAAACTATAAAAACCTGTGAAATCAGGCTCAAAAGCATTGCACCAAGGATGAGCAGTTCAGAGCTAAAAGCCCCTGCTATAAAAAGTAAGGATGCCAGAGTGTTCGCGTAAAAGATGTTGACATAGTATTTTTTTTCTATTACCTGTGTCTGGTTAAAACGCGGAAAAGTTGTAAATATAAAACCGGTAAAAAAGTTGGTAAAAACCAAAAATATCAAAGAGTAGCTGTGAAAGGTCAGCGAGTCACCATGTAAAGAGAAAATACCCTTGTAACCCAGGGCAAAAATAAGCATCATAACAACTGCATTGATAATGCCAAGAAGAAAAAATGGCTGGTGTGGCTGTGATAAAAAATAGTTTTCTTTTGTTTGCATTGCTGTATATCCTTAGAGTAAAAAATCTTGACCTAATTTTTCGCAGTATGCTCCGAGCATAGCACGTTCAAAGTCATTGTTTGTAGCATATTGATACCCGAATGTTTTTGCCCACATATGATGTTCTTCCATGCAAAGATAGAAAAATACTTTGTCTACCCCTTTTTGCGCCCCGGAGGAAGTGCCCTTGGGGTGCCATGGCCGAAAACTTTCATAAGCATGTTGAAACATTTCTACTTTTGTACTGTCCGGGTATGATGTTTTTCCACTTGCATCTTCATGCGGGATTTGCGTAATTTTACTTCTAAATTCACGCTCTCGCAGTTGCTTGATAACGGGTTTTATAAAAGTCAACGTTCCAAAACTTACAAGTGCGACTTCTTTTGGGTCGAATTGTAATATAAGTTGTTCGTATACTTCTTGATATTCGTCAAGATAGCCTTTATATTCGACAATAGGATGAAAATGAAACCCGACTTTTACACCTTTATCTGCCATCTGTCTTGCTGCTGCTATGCGTTTGGCAAGAGAAGCTGTTAAATGTTCTTCATTGTCAATAATAGTCTGGGTATTTAAGCTCCATGTGCAGAGAATATTTTTTGGCACTTCATTTTCAAGAAGGTATTTGATATTGTCTGACTTTGTTTTAAACTCTAAAATCACATTGGGATTTTTTCTGGCAAATTCAAAAAGGGCATCCAAAACACCTTCTCTGTTTCCAAACATAAGTGAATCAGAAGCTTGTCCTGTACCGATATGGTAGGTTTTGTTTGGGTCTAGTTGTAAATTAAGCAGTTTATCCGAAAAACTGCTGTCAAAAGTGATGGTGTTTTGGTTGTAAAAACTTTGAATAGAGCAGTATGAACAGTCAAATCCGCAGCTCTCAACCGCATCAAGGGTAAGTAGATTACAACAGCGTGTTTTTTCACTTGCTACGGGACAAAGACCAAGCCCAAAGCCCTCTTTTGGAACTGTTTTAAAGGTATATTTTTGCTCTTGTGGAATATTTTTGAGTGTGAAGTTTTCATACGAGTTTGGCGTATTGCGTATGGCTTCATAGGCTTTTTTGAGTCTTGAAAAAACAACTTTTCTTTGAGGATGCTCGGGAAAAATGGCTGTGATTCTTTTTTCGTCCCACATTCCCAAGTCACGTGCGAAATTGATTATCTGTTTGATTTCCTGATAGGAAAATTTGTACTCAAAAGCTTTCTCTTTTATAAACTCTTGTTCATGTAAAGGAAGCTTTTGAAAAAAAGTGTTTTGTATCGCATTGTTAAATTTTTCTGTATATGAATTCATAAAAGAATTCTAGCAAAAAAATTTGATTATTTTATTGGAATAAGTTTTGCCTTTGGCTTTTTAACCTCTGTTTTAGGAATAGTGACTGTTAAAATGCCGTTTTCAAATTTTGTCTGTAGTTTATTCTCATCTATATTCTCAGGTAGTTGTATTGCCTTTTTAAAACTACCGTAAAATATCTCTTTTTTGACAAACTCTTTTGATTTTTCTTCTTTGGATTCTTTTTTTTCACCCTCAAGGGTTAAAATTTTATTGTCATCAATAGAAAGTTTAATATTTTTTTTCTCTACTCCCGCTAAATCAAATTTTAAAACTATTTTATCTTTTGCATCTTGAATATCAGTTCTTGGATAACTGAAATTATTGAGTGCTGAACTGCTTAAATGTGACTCTATCAGAGAGTTAAAGTATTGATTCATTTTCGCAAAATCAGCATTATAAGGGTTCATCTCATTTACTGATGCCGCAAATGCAGACCCTGTAAGCAACGATGAAAGTAATATACTGCTCAGTATCTTTTTCATGGGTAATTCCTTTATTTTTATCAGTATCTTTTAATTGATGCTGATGTTTTTTGTCTTTTTAGATTCTAGTTTTTCAAGAGTCAGGTACAATCTTCCGTCTTCAAATTTGGCTTGAATCTTATCTCTGTCGATATTGTCAGGCAGGATAAAACTTCTTGAGATTACGCCGAAATCTGATTCACAAAGATAGTAATCATCCTCATTGACCTCATTTTTAAATTTTCTCACTGCTGTAACAGTCAGATAATCATCTTCGACTTTTAATTCTATATCTTCTTTTTTAACGCCCGGTAAATCAACCTCGATTGTAAAGGTATCATTATGATGTTTTGCAAGGTTGGCAAGCGGAAGATGTGATGCTACATTGTGAAATGTATCTTTGACGACTTCCAAACCTTTTTCAACTTTCTCTTCTGCTTTTTCCACTAAATCTTTTGATGTTTTTACGATGTCCATAATAAGCCTCCTTACTCGATTTCAATTTTTTTCGTTGTATCTTTTTCAACTTTTAATTTTGGTATAATAATTTCTACTACACCATCTTGACTCGCTGCACGGATATTTTCAGTGTCAACTTTCTCCGGAAGTGTGAAATTTCTTGCAAAAGTACCGTAGGCACTCTCTACTCTATAGTAGTCATCTTTTTCTTCTTCACATTTAACTTCACGCTTGCCTTTGATGGTTAAGATGTTTTTATCTACACTAATCTCAACATCTTCTTTTTTTATACCAGGCAAATCAAGCTCAATATGTTAAGCCTCTTTGCCCTCTCTTGTAT
>CAZDEM010000124.1:0-6108 GCA_964504315.1 uncultured Sulfurimonas sp. | reverse complement strand
CTATTATCGTCCGCTTGTCTTTTTCAAATGTATAATCTTTATAGAGCAAAAATGTATATGTTAAAAAGAGCATAATAAGCGTCATGGAAAAAAAAGTGAAAATTATTTGTAGCTCCGGCGTAATAGGAGTTTTCTTTCTTGGTTTTATATAGCTGTATTTCATAAACCAAGCTCCATTTTTGCAAGTTCACATACTTCTACCCCAAGGTCAGCCCGTCTTACATAAACATTGAAAAACATCTCTTCTTCGAGATACTTTTTCAGCTCATTCGTCACACCTGCACCATCAGCTATATAGATATTTTCTATAAATCTGCTTTCATATTTGTCATCTTTATAAAAATGTGAAACTGCCAACTGAATCAGATTAAACCTTTGATAATCCTCATTAAAAGCTTCATTCTCTTCATCTTCGGGTAAAATCTCATCACTCTCATACAGTTCTTCTTCTACATCTTTGCTATCTGAAAACTCATCAATATCTTCAAGAGAATCTAAGTCTTCAATATCGCCGAATTCATCTAAAGAGTCTATACCACCCTCATCAACGTCTATATCTTCTAAGTCAATGCCACTGTCCAAATCCAAATCTTCATCAATATCTTCATTTAGTAAAATATCTTCAGCTTCATCCCCCATCAGCATATCTAAATGCTCCGCATATAAAAGTTGTGAATTTTCAAAAACTGCTACAGAGATAAAACCGTCTTGAACAAGAGCATACATAGCCAAATTGTTGTTGATTTTATCTTGAAAGAAATTTGCCAAAATAACAAAAGGAGAAAATATCATATCAATTCCGATATCTTCATACTCGTGTTCTATCTGATAAATGTCATTTTTTGCAGTATAAAAGTTCCATTTATTATCAAAACATTTGTACTCAGACATCGACAAGTCATAATAATAACTCAACTTATTTTTTTCACATGTAGGAATGGCTCCCTGAACTATGGAAGTGTCTAAAATAGATATATAAAAATATGGAGATTCTTTTATGTACTCAGATATGAAGTCATGCATTTGATTGTTGAGCAAAGTTGTATTAAACTCTGTACTTACTTCATCGACAATACCTTTTTTTGAGCATAATTCTATATGGACTAATGTGCTCTCTCTTTGGACAACAATATTAACAAGGACTTTAAGGTATAAAGATTCCAGTATTTTACTCAGCACTCACTATCCCCTAACGGGTGTGCTTTGTTATAATTTTGTTGTTTCAATGCACTGCCTAATTTTGTGTATATCTGCGTTGTCGCCATCGATGAATGTCCCAACAGCTCACTTACGTCGACTATTGGTGCACCTCCGTTGAGCAAAGAGGATGCATAAGAGTGACGAAGCTGGTGAGGCGTTACTTTCAAGGCTACACGCTTAAATATTTTAGTTATCATATATCTTAGACTATTTTCGCTTAATCTTTCGCCATTTTTCTCAAAAAGAAATTTTTTTACCACAAAAGTCGATAAATATTCATCAATTAATGCTCTTGTAGTTCCCAAAAGCGGTATATCTCTTTGTTTATTACCTTTTCCTATAACTCGTATCCATTCATTAGTGATATTTTGAAGTTCTAAAGAGGCAAGTTCAGAAATACGCAACCCTAATGTATATAACATACTTACCAGCAGTTTTTCCTGCAAATCAGACTGAGAAAGGGCTTCTAAAATATGTGCATGTGACACAGGTTTTGGCAGTGTTTTTGCAACTTTTATACTCTCATCAGCCTGCAGTGTTACATGTAAACCCTGTTCATTTAAAAACTCAACAAAACTTCTAATAGCGCTTAACTTTTTACTGATTGTTTTTGCATTTAAGTCGGCTATATAAATGCGGTAAGGCATTAAATTAAAAACTGTGTGCCCGTCTTCTTGCACTATCTCTATATACTTTAATGCCTCATCAAGAGCAACAGCATATGTTTTTACAGTTAAATCTGAGTAACCCCGATACTCTTCTAAAGAGAGAAGAAACTCTTTTTTATATTTATCTATTGACTTTCTCAAGAAGCTTCTCAAAATCACTATAATACTTTGCTGCTTCACGCACCAGCTTGTTGTCTGTGATAACACTCGGAGCAAGTTTTGTATAAGAATCAACCATTATTTCGCTCATAAGTTTTATTCTGGCTCTATCGGCATCACTTATTGTATCTTTTGCTGCTATTTTGTTAATCTCAGCCATATATTGTTTTGCCTGGTCTATATACTTTTTATATTTCATAGAGGTCTTTGATTGTGCCATTATGGTTGACGCCATGCGGTTATAAACATCTAGACTAAAAGCTTCATTTGCCAGTTTATACGCTTCATCATAATCACCTGTCTCATAATAATATTGTGCTTGTATCGATTTTTCATAGGATGGATTGACTAAAAAATAAATACCCATAATTGCTAAAAAAAGAGCGGCTAAACCCGGAAAAAGAAATTTATTGTTCATGTTTGAGTAACCCCTCTTTTATTAAGGTCCTGGCTTCTTCAAGTTCAAGCCCTCCAATATCTATTAAATCACTGATGTAATAGGTAATTGTACCAAAAGGTTTGGGAATAACAAACTTATCCCATGAATTTAGCTGCCAAAAACTGCTCGGCTTAATCTCTACAAGTGTGATTTTTACATCTGCTTTTTGTGCCATGACAATGATGCCGTCAGCAACTTCATGCCTGGGACCTTTGGGACCGTCAGGCGTAATACCCAAATCACAACCCTCTTTTAAAGCCTTTATAGCCTGTAGCAGTGCTCTTGCAGCATTACGTCTGCTTGAACCTCTAATGGTTCCAAAACCAAAATAGCTGAGTGTTTTTGCTATGAGCGTTCCGTCAAAATGGTCTGAGATTATAAGTTTGACATGCGGAGTTTTTCTGTATTTTAAATAAGCATAGGGAATCATCAAAAGTTCTCCGTGCCAGCAAGCCATAATGAAATTTTCATCTGAGAGCTCTTGAGGCGCATGAAAAACTTTTTTATTTGTTTTGTAGAGTATTTTTATAAGCACAGAGCCTATAAAAGGGAGAAGATAAAGAGCTAGCTTTCTGCTGATTTTTTTAAGCAACGATTTCGCCTGTTAAAATTGTTCTGCCGATTGAAGTAATTTTAACATCTCTAAACTCTCCTAACAGTTCTTCTGAACCCTTTACTTTAATAACAAGGTTGTTGTCGCTTCTGCCTGAGACAAAATTATCTTTGTTCAAGTTTTCAAAATATACTCTGAAAGTCTCTCCCAAATACTTAGTATTTATCTCATCTAAAAGTTCATTATGAAGTGACTGCAGGTAAGCAAGTCTATCTGACGCCACATCTTCATCGACTACATTTGTAAAGTGTTCTGCTTCAGTCTCAGGACGAGGCGAATACTTAAATGAAAAAATCTGATCAAATTTGACCTGCTTCATAACATCAATGGTATCAGCAAAATCTTCATCGCTCTCACCCGGAAATGCCACAATGATATCTGTAGAAATACTCACATCAGGACAGACTGAACGAAGTTTTTGCACACGGTTTAAAAACCACTCTTTTGTATATCCGCGTTTCATCTCTTTAAGCACTTTGCTTGAACCGCTTTGCAGAGGCATATGCATAGATTTACAGATTTTAGGGTTTTTGGCAAATTCTTCTATAAATTCATCGTCCATATGAAAAGGGTGCGGAGATGTAAAACGGATGCGCTCCAGGCCTTCTATTGTGGAAAGTCTTCGTAAAAGCTCTGTAAAGTTTACTTTTTCATGTTCACTTGATGAAAAACGGCGTCCGTAATTATTGACATTTTGACCGAGTAAAAACACTTCTTTTGCACCGTTATTTACAGCGCGTTTTGCTTCATTTATAATCAAATCATCAGGAATGGAAATTTCATCACCACGTGTTTTTGGCACGATACAAAAAGTACACTGCTTGTCACAGCCGATGGAGATGTTAATGTAGGCTTTATATGGAGATGTTCTAAAATCATCAAAAGCAAATTCACTTTCATCATAATTGATGTCAATCTCAACCGCTTTGTCTTGAGGCAGTACTTCACCTATTTTAGAAACAGTTCTCGCACCCAGAACAAAATTTACATAAGGAGCACGTTTAATAATCTCTTCACCAAGATGAGAGGCTGTACATCCGCAAACACCGATTTTTGCCGATGGCTTTTTCTTTTTGTTAAAACCGCCGAGTTCAGAGAAAAGCTTATGCACCGGGCGTTCTCTTACTGAACAGGTATTTATCAAAATAAGGTCGGCATCTTCGAGGGTTTGTGTAGTTTCATAGCCCTCTTTTTCACGTAATTGAGCTATCATATGCTCAGAATCACGACTATTCATAGCACAACCTAAAGTTTCAATAAATAACTTTTTACTCATAAACCGCTCTTTATCTCATTATGTGAACTTGGTACATGTAATCATTGTCTGACAACCCGTACTTCACTTCACTCATATAAAAACTTTTTCCCATTGCCTCATAATGATCCTGAAGCTCCAGCAAATCTTTATGTGAATTTTCTCTGTCAAAATAAAATATTATACTGTCGTTTTTTTCTACTTCTGCATCCAATTTAGCTAAATCAACTTTTTTAGGTTTTGCATCTAAATCAGTTCTTGCAAATTTCAAATCCATTTCTTTTTCCTTTAATTTATTCTATAAATTTATCTATAAAAGTTTTGCATTATACTCAATATCTAATAAAAATTGGGTTAAATATTATTTGTTTTTCCAAAGCAGTTCTGAAAGATGCACAGCCCAGACTAAAGTCTGGGTTCCGAAGAGCAGGTAAAGTTTTCGGAAGCAAGGTTTTCAAACGCTAAAGCGTGACTTAGAAAAAAACTAAATTTTTTTCCGTAGCCTTGCCTTTTAGGCTTTAAAAACAGCTTACAATCATAGTTAAAGCTATTTTTAGTAGATCTTGGGTATAATTATGCACTTCAATAAGAAATCCCCCACATAACAATTATTAATGTCAGATTTCTTAAAAATACCAAGGAATACACTATGGAAAAAATTTTAGATATTGCCGAAGCTATCGGACATGAAAAGGGTCTTCAACCTGAAAAAGTAATGGAAGCACTCAAAACAGCTTTCGTGCAAACTGCAAAAAGAGTCATCGGACACAATTTTGCTTTTGAAGCACAGATTGATGAAGATACAAAAAATATAAAAATTGTTCAAACAATTACGGTTGTAGCAGATGATGATGAAAAACTCCAAGATGAGGAACTTGCTCCTGCATACATTTCACTTACCGAAGCCAGAGAATATGATGACCAGGTAGAACTCGGCGACCAGCTGCAGATTGACCATGATTTAGAAGACTACGGAAGAACTGCAGCCTCACAACTGCACCGCGAGATAGAGTATCATATACAAAGACTTGTCGAAGATGAAATATACAACAAATACAAATCAAAAGTCGGTACACTTGTCAGCGGTCGTGTCACACGTGTCGATGCACAAAACAATACATATATAGAAGTAGATGAAATTCGTGCAGTTCTGCCGATGAAAAGTCGTATAAAAGGTGAAATATTCGATGTAGGCGACCATATAAAAGCTGTTGTAAGACGTGTAAATATGGACAAAGAAAACGGTATGCAAATCGAGCTTTCACGAACAAGCCCAAAATTTTTAGAAGCACTGTTAGAGCTTGAAGTACCTGAAATAGCAGAAGGTTCTGTAATTATAGAAAAAGCTGCACGTATTCCCGGTGAACGGGCAAAAATCGCTCTTTTAAGTACACATCCTCAAGTGGATGCCGTAGGTGCGACTGTCGGTGTAAAAGGTGTACGTATCAATGCGGTAAGTCAAGAGTTGATCGGTGAAAACATTGACTGTATAGAGTACACAAGCATACCTGAGCTTTTTGTATCTCGTACTATGAGTCCGGCTATCATATCTCATGTAGAGATTGTCAAAAATGAAGAAGGTGAAAACGAAAAAGCCATCATCACTCTGCCTGCAGATCAAAAAAGCAAAGCAATCGGAAAAAGCGGTATCAATATCCGTCTGGCTTCAATGCTGACAGGCATGCAGATAGAACTTCTTGAAAATGATGCTGTCACTACAAATGAAGATGGTACAGTAGAAGATAAAAAAGAAAATGTTGACGCGCTAGAGGCA
>CAZDEM010000123.1:0-6146 GCA_964504315.1 uncultured Sulfurimonas sp. | reverse complement strand
ACACGTTTAAAGACGGTGCAAAACTTGTAATGAAATTACAAGGTGCGCGTTTTAGGGGTCATGGCGATATACTGGCACCGCAACGTTTGTCCTTTACTTTAAATAAAATGAAATTTAATGTCAATGACGGCATCAATATTTTTTCAGCAGATATCAATACTTTACGAAGCATCAGTGATTTTGAGTCATTTTCAAAATATACAAGCAGCACGAAAGTCTTTTTTATAAATCTGTTGTTTAAAAGTTCCCAAGACGATATCAATATAAGTCTTGATAATCTTGACGTATCTTCCACGTCTACTGTAAAAAATGAAAAGGTAGCTTTACGTTCAAAAAGTTTTATAGAGAGTTTAGTGTTTCACTCTAAAAAGATAGATTTCTCACTTCAAACGCTTAACAGCGACATATCTGTCAATGCACTGGACAGACAAAGTTATGAAAATTTTTCTCAATTACTGGCACAATCAAAAACAATGAACAAAGTACTGCTGCAGCAAAAAATGCAAAAAAATCTGCTCACGCTGCTCTCACATGGCTTACATGTAAAGATATCAGATATATCGCTGCAAAATATTACACTCAACAAAGTAGAAGAACTCGGCAGTATGAAAATTCAAAGTGATTTAAAAGTCAAAGCAGACAAAGACCTCGCAGCTAAAAGCAAAATTAATCCTATGCTTTTGCTTTCAAATATGGAGATGGATATGAATATAAAACTGGCAAATGCACTCTATTTGAAACTTATCGAAGATTCTCCTATGGCACCTATGATTGCTTCTTATGCCAAAAAAGATGCCGATTCAGTTTATTTTGACATACACTTTCAAGATGCAAAACTTATGATAAATGATAAAACAGTACAATAATGATACGCCTGTTTGTTTTTCTTTTTTTATATCTGTGTTTACATGTAGATGCTGCGACCCTGCATCTTGCCACCTCTTCAAACCCTGCAAGGCTCAACCCGATTTTGGCAACGGACTCTTCCTCCGCGGAGATTACCGGCTTTTTATTTAACGGGCTTGTAAAGTATGATAAAGATTCCAAAGAGATTATAGGTGATTTGGCGCAGAAGTTTTATTTTAAAAATAACAAAACACTTGTGTTTGAACTCAAGAAAAATGTTTTATGGCATGACGGTAAAAAATTCACTGCAAAAGATGTGCTTTTTACCTATAAAACACTCATTTCAGATAAAATAGCCTCACCCTACAGTTCTGATTTTCGATTTGTTAAAAGTGTGAAGATACTCAATGATTATAAAATTGAGGTCACATACACCAAACCTTACTTTAAAGCCTTAGAGACATGGATGATGGGCATACTGCCTGAACATATTTTAAAAGATGAAAAAAATCTGATGAATTCCTCATTTAATACCCACCCGATAGGTACGGGAGCCTATAAACTCAAACAGCTGGAATATTCTAAAAATATAGAACTCTCAGCTTTTGATGAGTATTTTGAGGGCAGAGCAAAAATAGACACTATCTCTTTTCATGTAATTGGTGATGCAATGACACGGTTTTTAATGCTTAAATCTGCTCAGCTTGATCTGGGCAGTGTCGAGCCTTTTGTGTATGAGAGGCAGCTTAAAAAAGAGTTTTTCGATACTTTCAATATATATGAAAAAATTAGCCTCTCTTACACCTATCTTGGGTTTAATCTGCGAAAAGAGAAGTTTAAAAATCCAAAAGTAAGACGTGCCCTCTCTTTGGCAATTAACAGACAGGAGCTTATTGATATACTTTTTTTAAAACATGCCAAGGTATGTACCGGTCCTTTTTTACCGGGAACACTTGCTTTTAATCCTGATGTCAAAGCACCCAAACAAAATATACAAGAGGCAAAAAGACTTTTAAAAGAGGCAGGCTATGATGAAAAACACCCCTTTACCTTTGAAATAGCTACTTCAAACGCAAGTTCAATCCGTCCTTATGCGGCGGAGATACTGCAGTACCAGTTAAAAAAAGCAGGAGTGGTCGTGAAACTGCGCGTAATGGAGTGGCAGGCATTTTTAAATATGGTGGTTTTCCCACATAAGTTTGATACGGTGCTTCTGGGTTGGGGACTCTCTCCTACACCTGACCCGTATATGTTCTGGCACTCCAAAAGCGACAAACCGGGTGGTTTTAATCTGGTGGGGTATCACAATAAACGTATTGATACGATGATAGAAGAGTCGCAGGCGACAATTGACAGGAAAAAACTAGGTAAATTATGGCGAAAAATGTTTCAAATTATAACCGATGACAATCCCTACCTTTTTTTATATATACCAAACTCCATCACGGCTGTAAATAAAAACATCAAACATATAGAACCTGCACTCGGGGGCATATGGCATAACTACATACAATGGGAGAAAAATTAATTTGATAATATTATTTGATTTAGACGGAACACTGATAGATTCTACAGAAGCGATTTTGGAGAGTTTTCATAACTCATTTGCAGTATATGATTTTTCATCGCCTGATGATGAGCAGATTAAAGCGCTTATTGGGCATCCTTTGGATGTTATGTACAGGGAACTTGGTGTCAAAGAAGATATGATTTGGGATTTTGTAAATACATATAAGGAACATTACAGAAAAATATCTACACAAAAAACAATATTATTGCAAAATGCCAAAGAAGCTGTTGAAACTGCGGGAAAGTTTGCATCTTTGGGGATTGTTACGACAAAAACAGGAAAATACTCTCAGATTTTGATGGAACATTTTGGATTGATGGATAAATTTGATGTACTTATAGGCAGAGAGCATGTTCAAAACCCGAAACCTCATGCCGAGCCCATTTTGAAAGCACTTGAAAAATTTGACACGGACAATAAAGAGATATGGATGATAGGTGATACTCAGCTGGATTTATTGTCGGCAAAAAATGCCGGAGTTAACTCCATAGCTGTATTGAGTGGCTATGATAACAAGGAAACCTTGCAAAAATTCACAAATATGATATTTTGTGATTCTTTAGAAGCAGTTGAATACTTAAGAAGTAGAAAATCATCACACTATTAACTTACGGTGTAATCTTACTTATATCATCAAGCTATATTTAAGTGCCGTTTACCTAAAATACAGATAAATAGTAATGAAAAGAAAATATTAAAAATTTCTTGAAAAAATTGAAGGAGAATTTATGCTAGAAATTAGATGGCATAGTCGTGCTGGTCAAGGTGCTGTTACAGGTGCTAAGGGCTTGGCTGACGTTATTTCTACAACGGGAAAAGAAGTACAGGCATTTGCATTCTACGGTTCTGCAAAACGTGGAGCGGCAATGACAGCATATAATCGTGTTGATGATAAAGTTATTATGAATCATGAAAAGTATATGGAGCCTGATTATGTCTTTGTAATCGACCCGGCTTTAGTTTACACAACAGATGTGACTATTAACGGAAAAGAAAATACAAAATATATTATCACAACGCATATGAGCAAAGATGAACTTGTTGCAACTCAACCAAAATTAGAAGGTAAAGAAGTACACACTGTTGATTGTATTAAAATTGCGCAGGAAACCATCGGTCGTGCGATTCCAAATACACCTATGCTTGGTGCATTTATGAAAATATCCGGTATGTATGATATTGATTTTTTCAAAGAAAGTATGCAAAGAATTCTTGCAAAACTGCCTCAAAAAATTGTTGATGCAAATATGATCGCTATTCAGCGCGCATATGATGAAGTAATATAAGGAGCTAATAATGGCAAATACAGGTTGGGACGAATTTGAAATCGGAGCGATGCTTCGTACATTTGATGGTGCAGTAGATGATATTGCTGGTACACTTCAAGAAGACCGTCCATATTCACAAAATAGCTCTTTTTCTGCAAGTGTTGCTGACTGGAGAATTGAAAAACCGGTTTTTAATAAAGATTTTTGTATAGACTGTCAATTTTGTTGGGTTTATTGTCCCGACATTTCAATTATTTCAAGAGATAAAAAAATGATAGGTATAGATATGGATCACTGTAAAGGGTGCGGTATCTGTGTTGAGGTTTGTCCTACAAATCCAAAATCACTTTTAATGTTCCCGGAAAAAGCAGACGAAGAAATAGAAATAGCAAATTGGCCTGCTAAAGAAGATAAGGAGAAATAGATGGCATTTGATAAAATGGAATTAAGAGATATTGAAGTATGGGATGGAAACTTCGCTGCTGCACATGCACTAAGACAGTGTCAAATTGATGTTGTGTCAGCATACCCGATTACACCGTCAACTCCTATAGTTGAAGGATATGCAAAATTTTTGGCAGACAATTATATCGAAGGTGAATTCGTTATGGTTGAGTCGGAACATGCTGCAATGAGTGGCTGTATTGGTGCTGCTGCTGCCGGTGGTCGTGTTGCTACAGCAACATCTTCACAAGGTTTTGCACTTATGGTTGAAACACTTTATCAGGCTTCCGGTATGCGTTTACCAATTGTACTTAATGTTGTTAACCGTGCACTTGCTGCTCCGCTGAATGTTAATGGTGACCATTCAGATATGTATCTTGGTCGGGACAGTGGTTGGATTCAACTTGATGCATATTCTCCGCAAGAGGCTTATGATCTGAACTTCATAGCATTCCGTGTGGCTGAAGATCATGATGTAAGACTTCCATGTATGGTTCATCAAGATGGCTTTATGACTTCTCATACGGCTCAAGGTGTTAAAACTATGGATGATGATACAGCGTACAGCTTTGTGGGTGATTTTAAACCTATGAATGACATGCTTGACTTTGAACATCCTGTAACACATGGTGTACAAACAGAAGAAGATTGGCACTTTGAACACAAAGCACGTCAACATAATGATTTAATGACGAAAGTTATTCCTAAAATTCAGGCAGCGTTTGATGATTTTGAAAAGCTTACTGGTCGTAAATATAATTTAGTTGAAAAATATGATATGGATGATGCAGACGTTGCAGTTGTTTGTATGGGTACTTCAGTTGAAACTGCTCGTGAAGTAGCTCTTGAAATGAGAGAAAAAGGCATTAAAGCCGGTGTAGTAGGGCTTCGCGTTATTCGACCATTCCCATTCTTTGAAATTCAAGAAGCATTAAAAGATGTAAAAGCGATTGCAGCACTTGACAGATCATCTCCAAACGGTGCTCCTGGTATGTTGTTTAATGAACTTGCAGGTGCTTTATATAACACTGATTCAAGAGCCTTACTCTCTGGTTATGTTTACGGTCTTGGTGGTCGAGATTTGACAAAAAAACATTTGGTAGATTTATATACTGAATTGCAAGCTAATGTTGATGCAGGAAAAGTATTAACACCACTACAACAATTTATCGGTGTTCGTGGACCGAAATTACAATTTTTATAGGAGAAAACTATGAGTGAAATGAAAAAAATAAAAAACTTAAAAGAGTTTTCTACATCAGCAGACCGTTTTGAAGGTGCGAATCTTCTTTGTCCTGGCTGCGCGCACTCTATTATTGTTCGTGAAGTTTTAAACGCGACAAATGATGACTTGGTTCTTTCAGCATCTACTGGATGTTTGGAAGTTTGTACAGCTGTTTATCCGTATACATCCTGGGACGCATCATGGATTCATATCGGTTTTGAAAATGGTTCAACTGCAGTTGCAGGTGCTGAAGCAATGTACAAAGCATTAAAAACAAAAGGTCGTCTAAAACAGCCTGACCGTAATCCTAAATTTGTATCTTTTGCAGGTGATGGTGCATCTTATGATATCGGTTTTCAGTGGATTTCCGGTTGTATGGAACGTGGTCATAACATGATGCACGTTGTTCTTGACAATGAAGTATATGCAAATACAGGTGGGCAGCGTTCATCTTCAACACCAATTGGTTCATCTGCAACTACATCGCCTGCTGGCCGTGTAAGTTATGGAGAAAAACAAAATAAAAAAGATATGGTAGCTATTATGGCCGCACATCATATTCCATACGCAGCACAGGTTGCGCCTAACAAATGGAAAGATATGGTGAAAAAAATTCAACACGGTATGGAAGTTGACGGACCTGTATTTATCAATGCAGTTTCTCCTTGTACTACTGAGTGGAAATTTGATCCTAAAGATACTATGCATATAACTGACCTAGCTACCGATTCATTAGTATTTCCACTCTATGAAATCATTGACGGGCATGAGTTAAACATCACATACAGACCAA